>JARFQH010000328.1 GCA_029287875.1 Desulfobacteraceae bacterium
TCCCAGCGCAGCTTCGAGGGCATCAGGGATGAATTTTCGGTGGAAAGCATCAACCGGCATATTTTCGGCAGCGATTCGGCGGCGGAGGAGAGCAGTATTGCCGGCTTGATGCTCAAGGGCAAGATGGCCGAGATAAAAGAAGCCATCAAGGCTCAAGCCGAGTATTTCAAAGACAAATCCCGCAACATGGCCATCTGGACCCTGCAGCTGATCGCGGGATACCTCTTCGACAGCATTATCTTCCCGGTGATTTTTTTCATATTTCTGTTTGTGATCGTCAAGGGCGCGCTGCTGTATCTCTTCGAGGATCGGAGACAGCAGGCGTTCAGCGAAGACTTGCGCGCCGTCTTGAGCAAGCTTCAGCAAATGAAGCCGGATAGACCGTTGCGCAGTACCTCCCGCTTGCGGTCCGATCAAGGGCGCCGTCTGCGCAGGGGGTAGGAAAGGTGCCGGACCGCGGGCATCCGATAAAAACTTCTTGACACCCGCGGTTTTTTCATTTCTGACGTTATAACGATGACGCTCCAAAACTCTGACAAATCGCTTGCCGAATTTCGCCGTTTAATCGATGCGATCGACGCGAAAATTCTCGAATCAATCAATCAACGGCTGAAGATTGCCAAGGAAATCGGCGCGGTCAAAATACGCAAGGGTGCCCAGGTCATCGATCCGGAACGCGAAAGCACCCTGATCGAGCGGCTGATGGCGCACAACAAGGGCCCGTTAAGCAAAGAAAACCTGTACCACATTTTCAAGGAGATCATCACGATCTCGCGCCAAATCCAGACGCCGCAACTGAACGACTATCTCGGTCCCGGTGCGACTGCTGTTTACGCCGTCATCGGCGATCCGGTTTCGCACAGCCTGAGCCCCGTCATGCACAATCGGGCTTTTGCCCACACCGGTTACAATGGTGTCTACGTCGCCTTGCGGGTCAGGGACATTGCCGCGGCAGCCAGCGGTTTCAGAGCCCTTGGTTTCAAAGGCATCAGTGTGACCATCCCTCACAAGGTGTCGGTGATGGATTGCCTGGATGAAGTGGATGCCAGGGCGCGCGAGATCGGTGCGGTGAACACGATCGTCAATTGCGACGGGCGTCTGGTCGGCTACAATTCCGATTATCTGGGCGCTGTAAAGGCCCTGGCGGACGCAGTCGATATCAGCGACAAAACCGTGGTGATTATCGGGGCCGGTGGAGCGGCCCGGGCCATCGGCTTCGGCATCATCCGCTCCGGCGGCAGAGTCGTCATTTTAAACCGCAGCCCGGAGAAGGGCGAGCGCTTGGCCGAAGCGCTGAATGCCGATTTCCAACCGCTCTCGGAGGTCCGGGAAATAGAAGGTCAGGTCCTGGTGAACACCACTCCGGTCGGCATGTTTCCCCATGCGGAACAGATGCCGCTGGAGAAGAATCTTTTAAGGCCCGATCTGGTCGTCATGGACATCATCTACAATCCACTGACCACCCGATTGTTGAGCGAGGCCGTGCGTACCGGCTGCCGAACCATCAACGGTTTGTCCATGTTCGTTTACCAGGGGGCGGTTCAGTTCGAACTCTGGACCGGCGAGAAAGCCCCGCTGGATGTGATGAAAGCGGCAGTGGAGAGCGCCCTGCAGCGGGTTTAAGACGATGATCGAAATAAAACCCGGCCATGTCAAAAATACGACCGTTTGCGTGCCCGGCTCCAAGAGCTACACGCACCGGATGCTGATTGCGGCGGCCCTTGCAGACGGTGCCTGTGAGGTACGGAATCCCCTGCATAGCGAAGATACGCTGATTACACGGCGCTGTCTGTCCGAGATGGGTGTCTCGATCGAGGAGGCGCGGGATCACCTTCGAATTCAAGGGACGTCCGGACGACTGCGGTCGCCTGAAAACCCCGTCGATCTTGGCAATTCAGGGACCTCCATGCGCCTGATGGCGGCGGTGGCCGCTCTGGGGCAAGGCGTCTGCGTTCTGACCGGATCACAGCGGATGCAGCAGCGGCCGATCCAGGACCTGCTCGTTGGATTGAATCAAATGGGTGTCGGCGCCCGATCGGTGAATGCCGATGGATGTCCGCCGATCGAGGTCACCGGCGGCGGTCTGAAGGGGGGCAGCGTGACGATCGACTGCCGCATCAGCAGTCAGTATCTGTCCGCGCTGCTGATGATCGCCCCCTTTGCAAAGGAAACGGTCACCATCACGGTTTCCGGCGGCCTGGTGTCCAGGCCTTACGTTGACATGACCATTGCCGTCATGGAAGAGTTCGGCATCGCGGTTGACCGCAACGGTTACGAACGGTTTGTCGTGACAGGAGGCCAAGCCTATCGGGCCGGCGACCACGCAGTGGAGCCGGACTGCTCCCAGGCCGGTTATTTCTGGGCGGCTGCGGCCATCAGCGGTGCCGGTGTCACGGTTGCCGGGACCTCAAAGACCTCCCTGCAGGGTGACGTCCGGTTCGCAGAATGCCTCGCGGCAATGGGATGCCGGGTTGCGGAGCACGGCGACGGCATCGAAGTGAGCGGAGGCCCTTTGACGGGTGTGATCGTCGACATGGCCGACATGCCTGATATGGTGCCCACCCTGGCCGTTGTGGCCGCCTTTGCCCATGGGGCGACGGTCATCGAAAATGTGGCCCACCTGAGGGCCAAAGAAAGCGACCGTCTCGGTGCGGTTGCCGCCGAGTTAATGAAGATGGGCATTGAAGCCGATTGCACCGACAGCGGCCTGCGTATCGTGGGCGGACACCCGCAGGGCGCGGCGATCGACACGTACGACGACCACCGCATCGCCATGAGTTTCGCCCTGGCCGGGTTGAAAGTCCCGGGCATAAAAATCAAAGACGAGACCTGCGTAAAAAAATCCTTCCCCAATTTCTGGGAAGTGTTCAAAAGTCTTTATCATGTCGAATGACAGCAACGCGGCGTTTCATGAACAATTTATTTCTCATCGGATACCGTTGCACCGGCAAGACCAGCGCCGGAAGGACACTGGCCGCAAAACTCGGATGGATCTTCGTGGATTCGGATCGGGTCATTACCGTTGAGATCGGCTGCAGCATTGCCGAATTTATCGCCGCAAATGGATGGGCGGCGTTCAGGGAGACAGAACGAAAGGTTATTATCCGGTTGTCGGAAATGGACCGACAGGTCGTTGCGGCCGGCGGCGGAGCCGTGATAGCGGATGAAAACGTGGAGCGCATGCGGTCCAGTGGAAAGGTGATCTGGCTGCAGGCCTCACCGCACACGATCCGCCGGCGGATGCAGGCCGACGCCGGCACCGCTGTCAACCGGCCCTCACTGACAGGGCAGGGGAGTCTGGAAGAAATAGCGGCGGTCCTTGACGAAAGAAAACCCCTGTACGCGGGCGCCGCACACCATCTCATCGACACAGATGACCTGAACACGGATGAGGTCGTTGAAAAGATCATCGAAATAATCGAAAGCGATCTCAAAACAGACCCAGCCGGCTAACGGGCTCAACCGGCTTAACGGACTCAACCGACTTAACGGACTCAACCGACCTAACGGGCTAAACGGGCTAACGGACTCAACCGGCTCAACCGACCAGAGGCATCATCCCATGTCCAGCACCTTCGGAACTCTCTACAGGGTCACAACCTTCGGCGAATCCCACGGTAGAGGCGTCGGCGCCATTGTCGACGGATATCCGCCGCGCGTTCCACTTGCAGAAGCCGACATCCAACCTCAGCTCGACCGGCGGCGACCGGGCCAGAGCCACCTGACCACCGATCGGGCAGAAACCGACCGGGTGACTATCCTCTCGGGTGTCGAAAATGGCCTGACCCTTGGGTCACCCATCGCCGTCCTGGTGGCCAACAAGGACCAGAAACCGTCGGACTACAAGGAAATGCAATTCGTCCCCCGCCCTTCACACGCGGATTATACGTATCAGATGAAATACGGCATCCGGGCAGCCAGCGGGGGAGGGCGGTCGAGTGCCCGGGAAACCATTGCGCGCGTTGCGGCCGGTGCGATGGCCGAAAAATTTCTACATGTCATCTGCGGGGTAGAGATCATTGCATGGGTGAGTGCGGTCGGGAACATCTCTGCGCCGGAGGTCGACATCGAAAAGATTACAAGAGCTGAGGTTGACCGGACAGCGGTCCGTTGCCCTCACCAAAACACGGCCAGTCGAATGCAAAAAGAAATAGAGGCTGCTAAAGAGGAAAAGGATTCGATCGGCGGGATCATTACCTGTGTCTGCCGAAACCTTGCGGCCGGATGGGGCGAGCCGGTATTCGACAAAATGGAAGCCAAACTGGCTCAGGCCATGCTCTCGATCCCGGCGACCAAGGGGTTCGAGATCGGTTCCGGCTTTGCCGGCACCCGCATGCGGGGCTCGGCTCACAACGACGCTTTTATAAAAAAAGGGGATCGATTGGGGACCCGCACCAACTTTTCCGGCGGCACCCAGGGCGGGATTTCCAACGGCGAACCGATTTTCTTCCGCGTGGCCTTTAAACCCCCGGCCACTATCGGCCGGACTCAGGAAACTGCCGATTTCGAAGGGCAGGCGGTGGCGTTGGCCGCCAAGGGCCGTCACGATCCGTGCGTCGTGCCGCGGGCGGTCCCAATCGTCGAGACCATGGCAGCCCTGGTGCTGGCGGACTTCGCCTTGCGTCAAAAAGCGCGGGGCTGATATGATCGGAATTATCGGATACGGTCGTTTTGGCCGACTGGCGGCTCGCCACCTTTCCGGAGACTACCCGGTCCTTGTCTGCGGACGGCGAGATCTATTGCAGGAGAATATGCCGCAAGGCGTCCGCGTCGCTTCCTTTCATGACGTCTGCAACCAGCGGATCGTCATACCCTGCATGCCGATATCGTCTTTCAAGGAAGTGCTCGCCGCCGCCGCACCGTTGATGAGACCGGATGCCCTGGTAGCGGATGTATGCTCCGTCAAGGAAAAGCCGGTCCGCTGGATGAAAGCCGCTTTGCCCGAAACGGTGTCCATCCTCGGAACCCATCCCATGTTCGGTCCGGACAGCGCTTCTG
>JARFQH010000209.1 GCA_029287875.1 Desulfobacteraceae bacterium
GCATAAAATATTGTCAGAAAATAAAGGACCAAGCCGAGAATTTCTTAATATTCTTGATGTGTGAAGTCGTCGGAACTTCACAAAAGACTGGTGCTGACGCTCACTTCCGCATCCGTGAAGCCGCTGAAAATGTTGAAAAACTTTTTCTTTTTTTAGCCTGTGAAAACTAAATAAATCGTCCGGAGGTGTCAATTAAAATCTGCTAAGATCTTTCGGCCTGGAGGAATGGTGCAGAGGCGTACGGTTGTGTAACACAATCCCATCCCACAGACCTGCTACGCCTTTTGAAAGTATGACGCCGAAATTCGAAAAAGGACGATTGATTGACGGAAACTAAATGATGAAACGGGCCGCCGCCCGCGCCAGCGCGATGACATAAGTGGGGAAGACGCCGATCACCACCATCGCCGTCACCAGGGTGCCGGTCAAAAGCTTGACGGGCGGCGAAACGGACAGGGCCGGCAGATCGTTTGGCGGTTCGAGCAGGTAAGCCGGTTTGATGACCAGCATGTAGTAGTAAAGCGAGATGACCACGTTGATCATGGCGATCAGCACGAGGGTGAAGTAGCCTTGCTGCATGGCGGCGATAAAGACCAGCAGCTTACCGGTAAAGCCGATGGTCGGTGGGATGCCGGCCAGACCGAACAACGCCAGCATCAGGGCCATGGCCAGCAGCGGCGAGCGCCGGTGCAGCCCGGCCAGTTGATCGATCTGCAGGCTGCCGCCGCCTCCGGCCACCTTGACCAAAACCAGAAAACAGGTGAATTTCATCAACATCAGTGACAGCGCATAGAAGATGGTCGCCGTATAACCCGCCGCGTCCATGCACAGAATCCCGATGAGCACGTAGCCGGCATGGGCGATGCTCGAATAGGCCATCAGCCGGTTGAAGTCTTTCTGAGCGACGGCCGCCAGGTTGCCGACGGTCATGGAAACAATGGCGAGCGCCACCAGCGCCTGCGCGACGTAGGTGCTGCCGCCGCTGCCCACCGCGACGAACCGCATCAGGATCGCAACGGCCGCCACTTTTGACGCCGAGGCAATAAAGGCCGCCACCTGGTTGGGAGCACCCTGGTAGACATCCGGCGCCCAGAAATGAAAAGGAAACACCGCCAGTTTGAAGAAAAATCCACCCAGGCTCAACAACAGGCCGATGACGACCAACGGCCGATCGATCACGGCGGGGAGCGCCTGGACCAGTTCGCTCAGGTAGACAGCCTTGACAGAGCCATAAAGGACAGCCAGGCCAAAGAGCATGACGGCCGAGGCGCAGACGCCGACCAGGAAGTACTTGAGGGTCGCTTCGAGTCCGATTTCCTGCCGCCGCTGCAGGGCCACCAGGATATAGAGCGAATAGCTGCTGAGCTCCAGGGCGACGTATATGGTCAAAAGGTGTACCGCGCTGACCAGCATCATCATGGCCAGGGTGGAGGTAAAGAGCAGCAGATAGAACTCGGGATGGAACTTCCGGTTGACGCCCCCGAGGTTGGTACAGATGCAGACAACCAGGAACAGCCCCATGGACAGCATGGTTTTGAAAACCTGGGAATAGAGGTCCACCCGATAGGTCCCGCTAAAGAGCACACCGTCCGACCGTACACCGGCCAGGCAGACGACCATGCCCAAGGCCGCCAGAACAAGGGCCGTAAAATATTCATGCCGGGAGCCGGAGGCCGGCCGCATGGCCATAATCGTAAAAACGACCACCGCTAAGAAAAAGTAAAGTTCAGGACCGAAGAGAAGCCATTGCATCAGGGTAACCCGTTGACGAAAGGAATGGATGCCGTGTCGATCATGTCGAACATGAGAGACGGATAGA
Source organism: Desulfobacteraceae bacterium (assembly GCA_029287875.1). Classification (GTDB taxonomy): domain Bacteria; phylum Desulfobacterota; class Desulfobacteria; order Desulfobacterales; family SG8-13; genus JARFQH01. Next base: position 1,820 of record JARFQH010000209.1, read on the forward strand.
TACCGAAAATCACGATGACCGCCACCAGAATGATGCGCGGTATTCCGAGGACGGGAGTGATGTCGGAAAGCTGGGCAAATTTTTCGTTGCGCGGCCCGTAAAAAGCTTTCTGGACCACCCGCAGCATGAACAACGCGCTGATCACCAGTGCAGCAACGGCCATGGCACCGCGGACCGGATAGACCCTGAAGGAGGAGATAAAAACCAGCAGTTCTCCCCAGAAACTGGCGAGGAACGGCACGCCGATTCCGGTCAGAGCCGCAATGATGAAGTAACCCGAGGCGACCGGCATGATGCGGCTCAACCCACCGAGTTCCCCGATCATCCGGGTGTGCGTGCGATCGTAGATGTAGCCGACGGAAGAAAAGAGGAGTGCCGTCATGACGCCGTGAGCAAACATCTGAAAAACCGCACCGTTCAAACCGTCCACGGTCACGGTGGCCAATCCGAGGCCGACGATGCCCATATGCGACACACTCGAATAGCCGATCACGAATTTGAGATCGGTCTGCTTCAAGCCCACCAAAGCACCGTAAACAATGCCGACCGCGGCCAGTAGGGCCATAAGCTGGGCCCAGTACTGCCAGCCTTGCGGGCAGAGGAACATACCGATCCGCAGTATGCCGAAGGCTCCGATTTTCATCAATACGCCGGCATGGATCATGCTCACGCCGGTCGGTGCGGCCACGTGTCCGACCGGTGACCAGGTGTGAAACGGCCACACGCCGGCCAGAATACCGAACCCAATGTAGAAGAGTAGAAAAGCGAATTTCTGCTGAAACGGAGTGAACAGGCCCGGTTGCATCAATTCCACCAAATTAAAGGTGTTCAGGCCCGATTGCACGAAGAGGTAAATCATTCCCGGCAGAATCAGGGCGCTGCCGGCCAGAAGGTACAGGGTCAACTTCATGGCCCCGTACTCCTTGCGGGTGCTGCCCCAGACCGCAATCAGCAGGTACATCGGAAAAAGGGAGACGTCGTACCAAATAAAAATGAAAAACAGGTCGAAACTCATGAAGAGGCCGAAGACCCCGGCCACCAGCAGGAAGGTGAGCGCAAAGAACTCTTTGACCCGGTATTCCAACTCCCACATGGTCAGGACAGCCGTAAAAAACACGATGCCGGTGAGAAGCAGCATGGGCAGGCTGAAGCCGTCTGCCGCATTGAAGTAAGTGATTCCCAGCGACGGCTCCCACGACAGTTTCTCGGCAAACTGCAGGCCGCCGCGGCCTTTATCGTAAGCAAAGAAGAGATAAGTGGAAAGAATCAGGGTTATACCGGAGCATACCGCACTGACCCACTTGATGGCCGTCTGGCGCTCCTCGGGGATGAACAGAATCATCAGCAATCCGATGACGCAACTCAGGAGAATGGCGGTCAGATATGGGAAGTCGGCATATGCTGTAAGCATGTCAAACAAATCCTGTGTGTCAATCGTGTCCGTTAGCCCGTCTGCCGTTCGCGTCTTTTATCCGGCAAACCGTCCGGGGGGGCTGTCTCAAAAAATAAAAAACATCCCCAGCAGCACCATTACCACGAATATGATCAGCAGCCGGTACTGGATCATTCCGGTGTGCAGAAAGGCAACCCGTCGTCCGGTGCTAACCGTGCCGCGGCTGAGTCCGTCGATGCCGCCGTCGATGACTTTCTGATCGTTCTGAGCGCACAGGGCGGCAATTCCCCGGTAAACGAACCGGTCCAGGACAAACCGATAGAAGCGATCGATGTACCAGCGTTCGGCAAAAAAGTCGTTGAGCCACGGAATCCGCTCCACAAACCCCACCTGGTCGGCCCCGCGACGGCCGAATTCAAACCAGGACAGTCCCAAGGCGATTGCAGCCAGCCCCAGGGAGGCGAAGAGCACCCAGGTGTGACCGCCCGCCGGCTCGACGACCGCCCGGCCGCGGGCCAGAAAATGTTCCAGGGGCGCCTCGAAAAATCCCAACAAAAGCGTGACGGCCGAGAGAACGATCAGCGGCCAGTTCATCAAACGATCCGAGGTGCGGTCGGCGTGGTTGTCTTCCCCATGTTGCACCTTCACCTCATCTACGGTTCTCGGAAACAAGATGATAAAAATCAGACGGAAGGTGTAGTAGGCGGTCAAGAATACGCCCACCAAACCGGTTGCCACCCAAATCGGATTCGGCCGGTCGGCCAGCACACCGAGAATCAACTCTTTGCTGAAAAAACCGGAGAGGGGCGGCAGACCAACCAAAGCCGCCGCCCCGATAACCATGCAGACCATCGGTATCATCAAGCTGCGGCCGCCACGTCGGCCGATCTCGACCATGTCGTTGGTGCCGAAGTGGTGGATGAAGACGCCGGAGCAGAGAAAGAGCATGGCCTTGAAACCGGCGTGGGTGGTCAGATGAAAGACCCCGGCAAAAAATCCCCCTGCCGCCAGCCCCATGATCATGTAACCGAGTTGGCTGATGGTGGAATAGGCCCAGACCCGCTTGATGTCGCGGCTGACCATGGCCATGGTGGAAGCCGCCACCATGCTGATCGTGCCGATGAACAGAAAAACGGCCATCGCGGTCGCGGAGTGACTGAAAAGCGGGAACAAGCGCGCGAAGAGGTAGACGCCCGCGGCCACCATGGTGGCCGAGTGGAGCAGAGCGCTCACGGGGGTCGGGCCTTCCATGGCGTCCGGCAGCCAGGTCAGGAGCGGGAATTGGGCGCTCTTGCCGATGATGCCGCCGAAAATCAACAGAGACGAGACTGTGAGAAGGATCGGCGACATGCTTTCTGCCGGTGCCGGGCCGTTCAGTTCCATGATGTCCAGGTTGCCGAAGTGAATCAGAAGCAGCAGCAGGCCGAGGAAAAAGGCCACGTCGCCAAAACGGGTCATGACGAAAGCCTTCTTTCCGGCCTCGCTGGCACTGAACTTTTCATACCAGAAGCCGATCAGAAGATAGGAAGCCAATCCCACCAGTTCCCAGAAGATGTAGAGTTGAATGAGGGTCAGGGAGACGGTCAACGACGTCATGGCCCAGGCGAACAAAGACATGAAGGCATAATAGCGCCAGAATCCCGGGTCCCCGGCCATGTAGCCAAGAGAATAGACTTGGACGAGGAAGCAGATCACTGCCACAACGGTCAACATGAGCAGACTGACCGGATCGAGTAAAAATCCGAAAGGAATGGTGAGATCCCCGGATGCCACCCAACGAACCGTAAAATGGATCGGTGTGGACATGTGCCAGTGCCTGATCAGCAGCCACACGGCGCTCAAAAGCGAGACCGATACGGCCGCAATCGATACGCCGGCAGCCTGGCGTGGATGCGGTCGCAAAAAAATCATGATCAGCGCGAAAGCAACCGCTGGCAGCCAGGTGGCCAGGGCCACCAGCGTCAGGGTTGGGAGAACGAATCCGGGTTCGGTCATTTTGCCATCATTTCAACAGATTGAAGTTGTTAGGATCAACAGAGCCCGTCCGGCGGTAAACGCCGATGATCAGAGCCAGACCGACCGATACTTCGGCGGCAGCCACCGCAAAAATAAACAGCACGAACACCTGGCCCTCCATATCGTGCCAGCGCAGAGCGGCCCCGACAAAGGCGATGGTGGCCGCATTCAACATGATCTCGACGCCGAGCAGGATCATGATCAGGTTGCGCCGTGCCACCGCACATACGGTGCCGAGCAAGAAGAGCAGCCCGGATAGAACGAGCACATGTCCGAAGGATACGATCATGGGTTCCCCTCGCTTTGCGGCGCGTCGCTTTTCCGTGACAGTTTACCCAAATAAAGGGCACCCACAAGAGCAATCAGCAGCAGTAAGGAAACGATTTCGATCGCCAGCCAGTGGTTTTCGAAAACAAAGCGTCCGAAATCCCGGGGTGTGGCCACAGCGCCGGTTAAAGGGGCGCGAGCACCGGGATCGGTTAAGATCAGAACGGTTCCGACGACCAGGTAAATGACGGCCATGACAGCGGCCGGTGCCCACTGACTGAGCGGGAACAGCTTCTCCAGCAGGTTCACGTCTCTGAGCATCATGATAATGAAAAGAAACAGCACCATGATGGCCCCGGCGTAAATGATCACCTCGAGAGCCGCCAGCAGCGGCGCACCGAACAGATAAAACAGCAGCGCACTGCCGAAAAAAGAGACCACCAGGTAGATCACCGCATGCACCATGTTCCGCCGGGTGATCGCCAGCACCGTCGCGGCGACAATGACAACCGCCAAAAGGTAGAATAGAATGGTGTAGAGCGTCATGAAACTCCCAACATCAAGAATGTCAAAAAATGACCTCGGTCCCTAACCGCGAACCGCACAACAAATGATTTAGTGTCGGCCGGCCTTCGCGGCCCACCTTTCGCCGGTCACGGCATGTTGCTTCTTACATCCACCGGCTCGTCTTCCTTTACGTGGGTTCCCTTGCCGCCTTCACCGGTTATAACACCCGCATACTTGTAAAAATTGTATTGCGGGTCCTTTCCGCAATGATCCACCAGGAGATCTTCTTTCTCGTAAACCAGAGTCAAAATGTCGCGCCGGCAGTTCTCGAAATCCGGTGTCAATTGAATCGCCGACGTCGGGCAGGCTTCTTCACACAGCCCGCAGTAAATACACCGCGCAAAGTTGATCCTAAACCAGGCGGCATACCGGCGGCCGTCCTCTCTTTCAGCCGATTGCATAGAGATGCAGCTGACCGGACAGGCCGCCGAGCAGAGATAGCAGGCCACGCAACGTTCACCGCCATCGGGATCTCGCGTCAGGACGATGCGGGCCCGGCTGCGAGCCGGCAGCGGCCTCTTATACTCCGGGTACTGCTCGGTGATCGGCTTGCGAAAAAGGTGTTTGAAGGTGAGCGCAAAGCCGGCTGCCAGCGCTGTTATGGCTTCCCATGCATTGTTCATCATAATACCTGGTTGAGCGGTTCAGGGTTCAACGTTCCGGGTTGAAAAGCCCTTAAACAGCTCGTGTGAAACTTAACGGTACTAAACCCCCATGGTCAATATCCGGCTAAATCAACAAAACCGCTCCCGTTATCAGAATGTTGAGCAGTGCCGCGGGTATGAGAACTTTCCAACCGATGGCCATCAGCTGATCGTATCGTAGACGCGGCAGCGTTCCCCGGATCCAAATCATCAACAGGGAAATAGCGATTATTTTCAATAGGAGCCATATCCAGGGTGGTAATAGGGGGCCGTGCCAGCCGCCCAAGAAAAATACCGCCAAAAGGGCGCCGAAGACCTGCATGTGGACATACTCCCCCAGGAAAAAGAGGCCGAAGCGCATGCCGCTGTACTCCATGTGGTAGCCGGCGCCTAGTTCGTTCTCGGCCTCGGGCAGGTCGAACGGGATGCGCTTGCTCTCCGCCATGGCCGCTATGAAGAAAATGACAAAAGATATCGGCTGGACCAAGATAAATGGATAGGGCTCTTGGGCATTGACGATATCGACCAGGCTCAACGAGCGGGCGTACATGACCACCGGGACCAGTGACAGCCCGAGGGCCAGCTCGTAGCTGATCATCTGAGCGGCACCGCGTATGCCGCCCAAAAGGCTGAACTTGGAGTTGGACGCCCACCCACCCAGCGTGACTCCATAGACTTCCAAGGATGACAGCGCAAACACGAACAACAGGCCGACATTGATATCGGAAATCACCAAGGGAATCTTTTGACCCCAGAGAGTGATGTCAGTACCGAAGGGAACGACGCCGAACATGAGCAGGGCCGTACCGGCCACGATCGCCGGAGCCAACAGAAAGATAAGCCGATCGGCCTCGGCCGGAACCGTGTCCTCCTTGGCGATCAATTTGACAGCGTCCGCGATCGGCTGAAGCAGGCCGAACTTTCCAGCCCGGTTAGGCCCGTAACGGATCTGCAGCCTCGCCAGAAACTTGCGCTCCAGCCATACGAGGTAGGAAGCCAGCAGGAGCAACACCACAAGCACCACTGCCAGCTTGACCAATAAGACGATGATTCCGACAATCCACATTGACATAGTAATTCGACTACTTCCTATATTCCCCAAAGATCCGTCGGGTCAAGTGTGTTCGGCTTTTTGTATCCGATCGGCGGCAATCCAAATCGGCCCGCTGCCCAACAGCTGCCAGTCAAGCCTGTGGTGGCGCGGCAGAATCAGCACACCGGCGCGCATGTTGTTGGCAACGCGAAGCTCGACTGTAACCGAACCGGTATCGGTGGTCAACACGACCGGTTCCCCATCCGCCAGTCCCAATCTTTCCGCGTCTTCCCCGTGCATGAACAAAACCGGTGACGGCACGACCGTGTCGAGGCACGCAGAATAGCCCGAAAGCTCTTCGGTGCCGAAGGTCCAATCGACGATCACAAGCCGCAGGCGATCGTCCGCAGCACGATCGTCATTTGGCGCCGCAGCCCAGTCCAGTCCAAACCGTTCCGCCGTTGCAGCGCCCGCCAGCACCCGAACCCCGTCTTCGGGGAGATCATCGACCGCCGGCAGAGAGTCGCACAGCCCTAAAAAATCAACCAGCCATTCCCGCCACGTGGCGTCCCCTTCGAGCGGCCCTTTACTGCCGGCCAGGGCCGCCAGCTGTTGGCGGGCCGGTGCAGGATCCGCTCCCGGCATTCCCGACCCGTAGACCCGTGGCGGGTGACGACCGTCGCCGGCCACTTTTATCGAAAGGCCGCCCTTGAAAACCCCCGGTGTCGACTGCAGACGTCCCTCTTGGTTGACAAACAGGCCGCCGCTTTCATAAACGGTAGTCGTGGGTAAAAATATGTCCGCCCGCTTCACCGTCTTCGCCCCGAGATAGTCCATGACCACCAGCACGTCGAGCAACGCCAGCGCTTTTTCGAGCCGCGGCCGGTCCGCGAAGGTGTACAGGGGATCGCACTCAACCAGCACCAGTGCCCGAACGGCCTTGTTTTCGACAGCCGCTAGGATATCCTCGAAAGCCGCTTGACCGCCGGGCAGCAGCGTTGCCCCGAAGGCATTGGCACCCGGAAACACATAGAAAAGACCGGCCGAACGATTTTTCGCCTTTAGCAGCAGGGCAAAATCGGCGGCCAGGGCCGGGGCACCATCCGGAACGACCTTAGTGCCGCAGACCACAATTGGTCGGTGGCTGCCCCTGAGAATACCGGCAATGGCTTCGAGCCGGTCTTTAACCGGAAGAGACACCTCCGGAATTGAATCGTAAAAAGATAGCGCCCTGTGACCCAGCTGTTCGACTTCCCCACGCTCGATGACCCGTTTAATCAACATCCCCAGTCCACGTGCCATCTCCTCCGGGGCGGCCGGCAGATGGTCGAAATCAAACGGCAGAAACACCGGTCTGGGATCGATCACAACCACCCGTGCGCCCCGCCGCCAGGCCTGTCGCATGGCCATGGCGAGCATCGGTGCTTCGTTGGTCGGGTCGGCGCCCACAACCAGGATGACATCGGCCTGTTCCACCTGCCGCAGGGAAACGGCCGTATCGTCTTCGAGACGGGAGGCAGCGATTTTGACCCGGGCGGCGACGCATCGGTCCATCCAAAAAGCGGGGTCGTGCCAACCGTTTTGCCGACTCAAGCGATCGATTGCCGCCAAGGTGTCCAGGCTGCTGCGCAGCGAACCCGCACAAGCAACGGCGGCAGTTCCCGACTGCCGCACGATGCCTTCCAGCCTCTCGATCGCAACGTCGAGAGCCTTTTCACGGGTGACCGCCTTGCCGTCGATTACAGCCTGCCGCGGCCGTTCGGGAATGCTGGCATAAAAAAACCCGTAACGGCCCCGGTCGCAGATGAAATCTCCGTTGACGGCCGCACTAAAACGGGCTTCCTGACGGACGACCTCCCGATAGCGGGCACTCACTACCGTGTGGCACCCGAGGGAGCAGTTCAGACAGATGGAAGGCATGCGCTCGTAGTCCCACCGCCGTCCCTTGAACCGCGAGGGCTTGTCGGTGAAAACGCCGGTGGGGCATATATCGGTGATGTTGCCGGCGTACGGGCTCTCCAGTGTTCCGTCCTCTTGGCGACCGAAATAGACGCGGTTTCCGCTCTGCATGACGCCGAGGTCGCGGTAGCCGCAATATTCCTGATAGAATCGAGAACAGCGATAACATTGAATGCAGCGGTTCATCTCGTGCTGGATCAGGGGACCGAGGTCTTGATCGGTGTGAGTGCGTTTTTTACCCGGATAGCGTCGCAGTCCATGACCGCCTGAAACCGTCATGTCCTGCAGCAGGCAGTGGCCGCCTTCATCGCAGACCGGACAATCGTGGGGATGATGCAGCATCAGCCACTCGATGACATGGCGACGAAAGTCGACCGCCTCTTCATCGGTTGTCGACACCACCATGCCGTCACGGGCATCGACCATGCAGCTCATCTGCACGCCTTTTACGGGTCCCTCTATAAATTTGACGGCACAGACGCGGCAGGCCCCCACCGATCCCAGGGCCGGGTGATAGCAAAACCGCGGGATCATGATGCCCAGCTTTTCTGCGGCTTCGATCACTTTGGTCCCGGAGGGCACCTCGATTTCCCGATTGTCGATGACGAGTTTAGGCATCTGTTTTTTAATCGTCAGTTGCTGGTTGTCAGTGGCGCGTTGCCGTTACGCCATTATTGGAGTCTTTCACCACATACCAGTGGCAATCACCGGTATTTTTACTTCGGGCTCACTCAAAAATAACGTCACATTTTGGACGCCGATGCATCCCGTCCGGCTACGTTGCAAAAACTCTTAATATCCAAGTATTACTACGTTTTCGCGCCTTGTCGGCCGGGCGCCTCAACGCCCAAAATTGCGACCTTATTTTTTCGTGAACCCTTAAACGGACATTTCTTCTGCGCGATGTGCTCCCGCACTTCGTCCCCGAAATAGGTCATAAGGCTCTCCACCGGAGCCGCGGCCCCCGGTGCAAAAGCGCAGTAAGCATTCCCCAAGTGCCGGCTCATACCCTCCAGCGCGGGAATAAACGCCTCTTCGCCCTCCCCGGCCTCGATGCGGGCCAGCAGGTCCCGAATGTAAGGCAGACCTTCCCGGCAAGGCGTGCACCAACCGCAGGACTCACGTGCAAAAAATTCGATCAGGTTCAAGGCGGTGGCCACCATGCAGGTGGTGTGGTCGAAGATCATGATCGCCCCGGTTCCAAGCCGGTGGCCTTCTTTTTTCAATGACCCGAAATCCATTTCGATGTCGTAGAACTGCTTCGGCATGAAGCGGGTCGATGCCCCGCCCGGCAGGCAAGCCTTGAATGCAGCGTCGTTGCGCATGCCGCCGGCGTGTTCTTCGATGATTTCGCTCAGGTGCACTCCCAAGGGAAGTTCATAACAGCCCGGTCGGTTGACGTGGCCGCTGACGCAGAAAATCTTCGTCCCGGCGGCCCCATCCGTCAACGCCAGGCTCTTGAACCAGTCCGCCCCGTTGCGGATGATGTGCGGGACGCAGGCGAGGGTTTCGACATTGTTGACCAGTGTGGGTCGATCCCAAAGACCTTTTTCGGTGGGATACGGAGGCGGTTGTTTGGGGTTCGGCCGCTTGCCCATCAGCGCGTTCAACTGCGCCGTTACCTCGCCGCAGATGTAGCGTCCGCCACTGCGGTGAACCACGATGTCCAGGGAATATTCACTGCCGAGAATGTTTTGGCCCAAGTAGCCCGCCTCCCTGGCGACCTGAATTTCTCTTTCCAGGATTTTTGCCGCGTTTTCATACTCGGGTCTGATGAAAATAAGGCCCTTATCCGCCAGAATCCCGTAACCGGTGATAATCATCCCCTCGATTAGCATATGCGGATCGGCGTGGATCAGCACCCGGTCCTTGAAGGTGCCCGGTTCCATTTCATCGGCATTGCAGACGATGTAACGCGGAAAGGGCGCGTCATCGGCGATGGTCTCCATCTTCATGCCGGCCGGAAAGGCGGCCCCACCGCGTCCCAGCAGCACCGCGTCGAAGATCTGCTGCTTGACCGCAGCGTGCGATCCCTCTTCCAGAACACGCGCCAGTACCGAATAACCGCCGCTTTGACGGTACTCGTCGAGCGTGTTAATCCGATCCGGCTTGCGATTCTGAAACAAAACTTGTGGGTAGTCTTTCGGCATCATTTTACTCATGTTTCAATCGCCCCTGCGCCTCAGGTGCAGGGGGCGATTAAACCATTTACGCTTCGGCTTTCAGTTTTTCCAGGATCGCGTCGATCTTCTCGGGCGTCAAGAAGCCGTATACCTTGCGGTTGATCAGCATGGCCGGAGACCGGTCACAGTAGCCGATACAGCACACCGGTAAAAGCGTGAACAACCCGTCGGCCGTGGTGCCTCCCAACTCGACCGCCAGTTTTCGACACATGTAGTCGCGGATGGACTCATAACCGTCCATCCAGCAGATCAGGCTGTCGCAAAGGTGAATGACGTATTTCCCCACCGGTTCACGGTAGATAAAGGTGTAGAAAGTGGCCAGTTCTTCCACTTCAAGGGGGGTCATCCCCAGCAGCGTTGCCGCTTCTTGCAGGGCCGCATCGCTTAAATAACCGTAATGCGCCTGCAGCGCGAACATCACGTCCACCGCCAACTCGCGCGGATGTTCGATTGCGATGATCTGTCGTTGCAGTTCTTCTCGAATCTCTTCAGGTAGCATAAGCAGATTTAACGATCTATGTCCGGTAGTATATAGTCCACCGACCCGATGATCGCGATCAGGTCTGCAATCGTCTCTCCCACGGACATCAGCGGCATGGCCTGCACGTTGGCAAATCCAGGCGACCGGATGCGCATGCGATAGGCATACCCGAGTCCGTCGCTCACAACATAGTAGCCCTGCTCTCCCCGTGGAATTTCGCAGGCGGCATAGGCCTCGCCGCGGGGAATCTTCGGTCCGCGGGTCACATTGATGAAATGGTGTATCAGGCTCTCGATGTCGGTGAGCATGTCCGCGCGCTTCGGTATCACGTAGCGGTAGTCATCGGTCACGTAGCGCCCGGCCGGCATCCGTTCGGCGGCCTGGGTGATGATACTCAAGCTCTGCCTCATTTCCTCGACCCGTACCAGATAACGGGCGTAGCAGTCGCCTTCGACGGCGGTGGGCACCTCGAAATCGAATTCATTGTAACTCGAGTAGGGAAATTTTTTGCGCAGGTCCCACTCCAGGCCGCAGGCCCTCAGGTTGGGGCCGCTGACACCCCGGTCGATCGCCTCGTCCAATGAAATCCGGCCGATCCCCACGGTGCGGGCTTTGAAAATGGGGTTTTTGCGGATCAGAGTCTCGTATTCCCGCAGGCGGTCGGGAAAAATCCGAACGAACGCATCGACTGCTTCCTTCCAGCCGTCCGGCAGATCGGCCGCCACGCCGCCCAACCGGAACCAAGAGGGATGCAGCCGGCCGCCGGTGATGAGCTCGACGATGTCGAGGATCATTTCCCGCTCGCGAAACGTGTAAAAATTCGGCGTCATGGCGCCGACGTCGTGGGCATAGGTTGCAAACCAGACCAGGTGGTTGCTCAGCCGGAACAGTTCGCTCAGCATCACGCGGATATACTGGGCCCTCTTCGGAACCTTGATGTCCGCCAGAGTCTCCACCGCCATGACATAGGGCAGGTTGTTGGCGGCTCCGGCCAGGTAGTCGACGCGATCGGTGTAGGGGATGAATTGGTTCCAGGTCTGACGTTCGCCGATTTTTTCCACTGAGCGGTGGTGGTAACCGATGTCCATGTCCATATCGGTAATCTCTTCACCGTCCAGGGCTACAATGAACCGCATCAGTCCGTGGGTACTGACGTGATGGGGACCGATGTTGAGAATCAGCAGCTGCCTGTCTCCGTCCTTTTTGATGTAGTCCCCACCGTCCAACGGCTGACGATTGCGCGCATCCTCGAGCGTGTAGGGGGGCATATCCGTCGCCCGTCCGGGATGACTTTTTCTCAGGGGATGTCCCTCCCAATAGTGGGGCATGAGCAACCGCCGCAGGTTCGGGTGGCCGTCGAATTTAATCCCGAACATGTCGAACGCTTCGCGTTCGTACCAGGCAGCCGACGGCCAGATGTCGGTAACGGTGGCCGCAGCAGGTTCCGCGCCATTCAGGCCGACCTTCAGGCGCACCCGGCAGGGGGAATCGAAAGCGAGCAGATTGTAGACCAAACTGTAGTCAGGATAGTCCCGGCGATTGCGTCGGTCGGATTCGTCGATCGCGGTCAGGTCTTCAAGCCGCCGGAAACGGGGAGACGCTTCGGTTTTCAGGTGGCGCAGAACCTCCTTGACGCGTTCCCGGCTCACCTGAAAAGTGGGCATGTCGGCGGTTTCCGGTACTGGTTCGACGGCATCACCGAACTTTTCACGCAACTGGTCGGCCAGACCACTTTCGGTCGGGCCGAGTTCGATGCGCCGCGGCGGCGGTGTCCACATCATATCGGACCGGCTGCCCCGAAAGAACGGCGGGGTAACCGAGGTCCCGCGAATGGCCGTTCCGTCCATTCCGGGTCCTCTGGGGTCGCGCGATTTCGTCTGTCCATCGACCAGGATCGGTGCGCTGCTGCCCTGGGCGCCCCCCGGGAGGTGCAAAATGGGGCGGGTCGGCCTTTCCTCGGCCATGATCTTTTGCTGCAGCATCATGAGTCCCAGTTCGACGGCCTCGGGTCGAGGCGGGCATCCGGGAATATACACATCCACCGGTAGGATCTGGTCGATGCCCTGCACCACACTGTAACCATCGTACATGCCGCCGCAGTTGGAGCACGACCCCATGGAGATGACCCATTTCGGCTCGGCCATTTGTTCGTAAAGCCGCAACACGACCGGAGCGATCTTCTTGAAGATCGTACCGGAGGTGATCAACAGGTCCGCCTGGCGGGGGGAAGGCCTCAACACCTCGGCGCCGAAACGTGCCAGGTCGTAGCGTGCCGTCAAGACAGTCGCTTCTTCGACAAAACAGCAGGAGAGCCCGAAAAACATGGGCCACAGACTGAACTGTCGCGACCAGTTGATCAGGTAGTCGACGGTGCTCTCCAGACGTCCGTTCATCTGTTTTTGGCTTCCGGACCCCACTCCAGTCCTCCTTTACGCCAGATGTAGAACAGACCCAGTAAGAGCACGGTGATGAAAAACGATATCTGCAGCCAGCCTTTCCAGCCCAGGTCCTCCCAGGCCACGGCCCAGGCGAAAATGTAAGCACCTTCCACGTTGAATATCAGAAAAAAGATCGCCACGAGGTAAAAAGGAACCGGATACCGCAACCGGGCCGTGCCGGTGGGAATAATCCCACTCTCGTAAGCCCGCGACTTTTCAACGTTGGGCTTCTTTTCACCGAGCCAGGCCGATAGAAACAAAAGCACACCGATCAGCACCGCCACTACGAGAAAGTAGACGATCAGGCTGAAGACGCCCGGTACCCAGGGAGACAGGCTCGCAGGGGCAATTGGTTGCATGACGGTTACCTAGATGAAATAATTCAAATCAGTTAACGACACCTTCCGTATAAGCTCAGGATATTTTTTGCAATAATAAATTTCTTTCTCAACTCTTATTGTTATGGTGGCTTGCCTATGCCTCCCTGCGCACAAAGCCGGAAACAATGGCTATGTTATATGTCCTCCTAAGCTGAGCGGATTCCATCCCAGGCGGGATTAACGGTTCCCCAAAAACCGCCCGCGAAAAATCATTGACCATCGGCTGCCCTTCAGGTAAAAGCTCTTAAAAAACGCAAGATCGTAAAGGGTTATGCCAGGCAAAGCCATCCCGACCCACGGGGATGGTTTTTTATTTAGAGATGGCCCATTTATTTACGTTACGGCCACTTTCGGCCCGGGCCGGCGTTCCCGCTCTTGCAATCCCCGGTCACGCGAAGGTGTGGCCGCTGCACCTGCGGTTGTATCACTATCGGTGGGACTGCAGCCTTGACCGGGACCGAAATTGACCATTTCTGGACGGACACCAGGGAGAAAATGCAATGCTGATAAAAATCGCCGTCTTTACGGCCTACTTTTTGGTGGTTCTCGTGATCGGCATCGTTGCCCGCACACGATGGAAATCGACCCCCGAAAGTTATTTTCTGGCCGATCGCAGACTCGGCACCTTGGTGTTGCTGGGCACCATGGTGGCCACCAACTTTTCGGCCTTCACCGTATTCGGCACCTCGGGCGCCGGTTACCGCGATGGCTATGCCTTTTTCCCGATTATGGGTTTCGGCACCGGTTTCA
>JARFQH010000225.1 GCA_029287875.1 Desulfobacteraceae bacterium
GGTCCAGTTGTCCCGTATTTCCGTTTTCGCCGGTTGGGCGTCAAATGATACCGGGGAACGTCTGATGATATTTTCCATTCTATCTACCTTTATTCCTATTCCGGTCAAGCCGGAAAAATTGCCACAAAGGCGCAAAGACACTAAGGTACACCGATGGTTAGTAATCCTCTTTGTGCCTTAGCGTCTTGGTGGCGATAATGTTTTGCCATAAAAGGCAGGAAATTTAAAATTAAGAGCTTAAGCCGGATAAACTAGAATTGAGTATTGAAGATTTAATGAATCGCCATGCTCAGCCCTTTTTAAATCGACAGTATTCCATCAATAGTCAATATTCATTCGACAATATTCATTCCCTTAGCCGTTTTCCTTCCGGATCATAAAAAGGAAGCGATGCCACCGTCGCATAGAGATGCCGGCCTTCGCATTCGTCTTCATAGATCTGCAAGCGCGTGCCTTCCTTTGCCAGAGATGAATCCACCAAGGCCAGGCCAACGCTCTCCTTCAGCCCAAAACTAGAACGCGCGATGCAGACATAGCCCCGGATGACACTATCCACAATTAAAGAACCGTCTTTGGGAGTACGAGAGGAATCTTCCATTTTAAATCCGACCAATTTAAAACGCCCCTCCTGTTTTTCGGTCTGCTTCAGGGCCACGGCACCCACGGTTTTGGCTTCTGGTTTGTTGCGGTGCCACAGGAAACCGAGCCCCACATCGTGCAGGGTGGTTCGCTGCTCGGACTCCGACCCGATGATGATGTGACCTTTTTCCATCCGCAGCACGTTTTGGGCTTCCAGCCCGAAATTGCGAATACCGAATTCGCGGCCGGCTTCCGCCAATAATTCCCAAAGGGATTGCATGTAGGAGGACGGGACGTGAAACTCGTAGGAGAGCTCTCCCACAAAACCCAGGCGCATGGCGCGGACCGGAATCGTATCCCGGATGGTGAACTCACGATACCCGGTAAATGGGAAGGCTTCATTGGAAATATCCTCATCAACGAGTTTCTCAAGTACTTTGCGAGCCTTGGGACCGGCAAGGTTGATGACCCCCAGAGCATCGGTCAGGTTGACCATGTGATAATTCCAGCCGTCATAGCGGGTATGGTAGCGAAACCACTCGACTGTGCTCCCGGCGCGGCCGGTGGAGGTGGTAAAGTAATACTCATTTTCACCGCGTTTGACGATCACGCCGTCATCGATGATACAGCCGTCTTCGTTACACATGGCGCCGTATTTGATCTTGCCGTCGGATATTTTAGACATGTCGCCGGCATAAACCCGCTGCAGCGCCTTCAAGGCATCCGGCCCCCAGAGCCTGAATTTACCCAGCGTGGATGCATCCAGCATGCCGACATTGTTGCGTACATTTTCAATTTCTTCACGGCAGCTGAAATCCTGGGAAAAGTAGCGCGCTCGTTTCCAGACACCGATGCGGCGCATGACACCGCCGTCTTTTATTTGGGAATCATGCAGCGGCGTGCACTTATGCATATCGTGGTTGGTTCCGGCATAGGTTGCAATAAAGGTCGGAACCATGGGTGGCCGAACCGTCGTCGGTGTGGCCAGGCCACTGCCCGCTCCATGATACTGGGCCACAAACAATGGCAGGTTATGCCCGGGGATTCCGCCCTGGCCGGGTCCCGTTCCGGCTGCGGTAAAGCGCTTAATTAATTCCGTGGCATCAAACCCCATTTCCAGGGCCTGAGACACATTTTTAAGGGTGGTGTCCTCATCGAAACAAATAAAGGTTTTGCGGCCTTTAACCGGGGCTTGAACCAATTTGCACCCCCTTGCCGGACCGGGCAGGTCGTTGAGCCGCTCCCGGGCCGGTTTCAGATCCGCTTCAACGTCTGCATCACAATCAGCCGCCGCCATGAGCCCTGCCAAACGACCGGAGGCCTCGATGGACAGGGGATCGCCCAAACCCAGCAAACGACCGGCGGCATGCGTTTTTTCCGGTAGTTTTGAGGGCAAAAAATAGCCCGTGTGACTGTCATACGCCAGCTTGGCCTGGGCCAGGGAAAGCGGGCCGGTGACCGGGGTCATCCCGGCGGATGCAATCAAAAGATCACAATCAACATCCCGCTGGTGGACTCCCTGGACGGTGCTGAGGGTCACTTTGTTTAGGCGGGTGTCTCCGTGGGCCGTATGGGCAACCCATCCGCGTAAAAACGGTATTTTTTTGGCAGCGAGTCCTGCCACCAGGGCGGGATCCTGCCCGTCTTCCCGGATATCGGCGACCTGTAATACATTAAGACCTAGATCCGAAAGATCCAATGCCGCTTCGATGCCGAGATCGTGGGCGATGCTGAAAACGGCATTTTCTCCGGGAAGCAAGCCATAGGTCCGCGCCAAGCGGTGTGCACAGCTAATCTGCATGACACCGGGGCGTTCGTTATTTTCAAAAAGCAGGGGACGCTCAATACATCCCGTGGCGACCACAACACTTTGCGCCCGAATTTCGATATAGCGCTCAGTAAAAGAGTCTGAATCGCCGCCCACTTGAAAGGCCGTGACAAGGTTGTTGTTGTAGGCACCGACAACGGCAGTATGGGTAAAAACGCGAATGGTCGGGGCTTGAGCCACCCGTTCCGCTAATTCCCGGGCTCTTTCAAACAGGTGGATGCTGTTGTCATATTCCGCCGTGCGATAGTCAAAAAACCCACCCAACCATGGGCGCGATTCCATCAAAATGACCCGCAGCCCTCGCTCGCCCGCAGCCAGCGCTGCAGACAACCCCGCCGGCCCGCCGCCGATCACACACACATCTGCTTGGGGATAGATTTCATCATATTTCCCCGTCATCTGAAAATCAGGAGAAATTTGTCCGAGCCCGGCGGCCTTGCGCACTTGCTTTAAGGCAATCGGCCATATTGGGGCCGGCTTGTGCATCATTCGATAGTAGAATCCAGCGGGCATGGCCCAATCCAACCGATCCATGAATCCCATGAGATCTTTTTCAGGGGTTCCCTTTACATTTTGGGCCTTTACCGTCATCCCGTTTTTGAGAAGCGTATTTTCGGTTCGAACATTGGGGATGCCGTTTAGCTGCATACAGGTATTGCTGCATTCGCCGTCCAAACTATAAAGTCCCCGGGAGCGATGATATTTAAGGCTGCGGGAAAATATGCGAACCCCGCTGGCATACAAGGCGGTCGCGACCGTATCGCCGGCCACCCCTCGGCAGATTTTACCGTCATAGTTCAAAGATATTTCTTGCGCCGGATCAATTCGCAAAGTCGGCAGTTGGCTTAGCCTGTTCATTAATTTACCTCCGGTTTTTCCACTTCGAGGTTGGCGGTTGTATCCCGGTGAATGGTAAACCAGGCACCGCATCCGTCCCGGTGAAACCACCACTCCTTTTGGATACCGGCCACACACTCATTCAAGTGAACGTAGTCACACCATTTTTCGGGGGTAAGTCCTTCTTCGTCGGGCCTGGGCCCTTTATCCACTCCGCCATAGCGGAACTCATAACCGTTGCGTTTGCCGCAAACGGGGCATGTAATGGTGAATGCCATGGTCATCTCCCCTCTTTCAAATTGAAGATTGAAGAATGAAAAATGAAGAATGAA
>JARFQH010000227.1 GCA_029287875.1 Desulfobacteraceae bacterium
CCGGTTCCCTCTTGTCCGGTGACAAAAATATTGTAGCCGGGACTCTTCATCGCCAGTCCGAAGCGAATCGCCTGTTCCGCCCTTTCCTGACCGATCACCTCGTCCAGCGGTTCGATTTCCGAGGTGTCTTTGAATTCGAACACCGCCGGGTCGCAAACGCATCTCAGTTCATCCGGGGTCAATTCATTCTTTGTCGCCATGCGGTTACCTCCATCGCCTGCACATCCTGCTGCCTTTTCCGAGAGATTTCTTCCGCTGATGAACCCAAGACGGGTTCGTAACGATTTTGACACGTTTTTTCGGCATATTGCAAGCCAAAGGCACAATTTTTTGTATTATTCCGGTTTTTGCACCTTTTGGTGTGCTTCATCCTACCGATAGAGCCGGCGGTTGCTTCGGTTGAAGCAGGCGCAGCTGTCTGAGGCGTTTAGCGGGCTTTGCCCCATCGCTATGGCTCACGCAGCGGACACCTTCGAGGCTTTCAACCGGCACCGGCGCGTCGATTTAGCGCCGCTATTTCAGCCCGTGGCCATGTCAGCGCGCCGGTTCGAACGGCAGGCACGGGGACTCCTTCGGCGCCCTGTTCGGGCAGAACGCGCAACTTAAACCGTACCCATTCAGAGCACTTTTATGCTATAATAAGCAGTTGAAAATCTCAGAATACAAACACCGGCATGCAATGGAAAACCCGCCTCGATGCATAAAGGTAGGAATTTCACTTGACGTTGCCCGGTCCCGGAACCCGGAAATTAAAAGGACGAAACGGCAAGATGGCGGGTCAGATCAGCCACCTCGACGAGGTCATCGGACACCTGGAGATGGAGAACCAGCGGGCCATCGACGACTTCAGACGGCCTTCCGATGCTCAAAACCCGGAATTCACAGTCTACCAGGTTCGCCAACGTTTGAGGTTGAGGTTCACGGGCACCGGTGGCGAGTATTTCAGGATCTGGATCGTCAATCTCTTTCTGACCGTTTTGACCTTGGGTATCTACTCCGCCTGGGCAAAGGTGCGAACGCGCCGTTATTTTTATGCCCACACGCTGCTGGCCGACCATGCCTTCGACTACCGGGCCAACCCGTGGTTTATTTTGAGAGGCAATCTCATCCTTGGCTTCGGATTGCTGCTCTTTCTGGCGCTCGAGAGCTTCAGACCGGTTTACAGTGGTATCGTGCTGGCGGTTTTTTATGGATTCCTGCCTTTTTTGATTTACAAATCCCTGCGCTTCAACGCCTACAACTCAACTTATCGCAATCTTCGCTTCCGATTCCGCGGATCGCTGAAAGAGAGCTACAATACCTATCTGTTCATACCCCTGCTCATTCCGCTGACCCTGGGCCTGATCTTTCCCTATTGGGTTTTCCGTCGCAAGAAATACTTTTTCGAAAATTTTACCTTTGGTCGAAGCCCCAACACCTGCACCGGTTCGGCCGGTCCCTTCTTCCAGGTTTACGGAATTACCGGTCTTATGGTCATCCTACTGGCTGTCGTGGCCGGCGGCGGGGTATTCTTCTTCGTCCCGCAGCCGCACGGACTGGCATTACGGTTGGACAACATGGATCGGTTTTTCACGCTGTTGCCGGTCGCCGGTTTCTTGGTCGCAATGACGGCCTTCACCTGTATTCAGCAGTTTCTGTTCGCACGGCTCACCAATTACTGCTGGGACCGGACCAGCGTCGAAGGCCTCTGTTTCAATAGCAGTCTCACCGTCGGCAACCTGCTGTGGCTCCGACTCACCAATCTCTTGGGCATCATCTTCTCCCTGGGTCTGCTGATTCCCTGGGCCAGGGTACGCCGCGCCCGCTACCTGGTCGGAAGCCTGACCCTGTTCAGCGACCGCAGCCTGGACACTTTTGAGGCCGCCGAACAGTCGGCTGAAAAAGCCATCGGTGAGGCGGCAACCGGATTTTTTGACATCGATATAGGCCTATGAGCACATTTACGGGAACGTATCTCGACGGCCGGAGTTCGAAGCCGGTCCAAGTGGGGATAACCTTCGAGGGCACCACGCTCCGGTTAAAGGACTGCACGGGGGTCTCGCCGGACATCGTCGTCCCGCTGCAAAATTGCAGCGCAACGCCGCCGCTCGGCGGGACGCGTCGATCCCTGATTCTTCCCGGTGGTGCGCGTTGTGAAACCCGAGATGCAGAACTGCTGGCGCTTGTCGACTCCCACCGGAGTCCCGCCGGCTCCGCGCGGATCGTCAATTTTCTCGAGTCCGGTTGGAAAACTGCGCTCGCCTGTCTACTGGGCCTGTTTCTGTGTCTCTGGGGATTCGTGGCCGCGGGTATCCCCTTTCTGGCCAAAATGGCCGCCGCTGCCGTTCCGGCCGCTGTCACGGACAGATTGAGCCGCCAAACCCTGGCGGTGCTCGATACGCGCTTTCTCGAACCGTCCGAATTGGGCGCCGACCGGTCTGCTCATCTTCAGAATCTCTTTCACGGTCTTGTCGACCGTAAAAGGTCACCGGCGAATTACCGTCTGGAATTTCGTAAAAGCGACCACGTCGGTGCGAACGCGTTTGCCTTACCTTCCGGTCTGATTGTGATGACCGACGAATTGGTGGGGCTTGCCGCGAACGACCGGGAACTCATCGGCGTCCTGGCACACGAAATCGCCCATGTCGAAAACCGTCACGGACTGCGCGTGTTGTTTCAGAATGCCGGCACCCTGCTGCTGGTATCGGCCCTGGCGGGCGATGTGTCATCGATCAGTGCCGCAGGGGAAACCCTGCCCACGCTGTTGATCGAGTCCGGCTATTCGCGGGGCTTCGAAAAAGAGGCCGACCGGGCCGCCGGTACGTACCTCATCCGGATGGGCTGGGGTACGTCCTCTTTGCAGAACATTCTGGCGCGACTCGCAAAAATGGCACCGATCCATCCGGCCTTCGCGCTGTTTTCCACCCACCCCGACCTCGAAGAACGCATCGGCTATCTGAAAAAAATGGACCGGATCCGATGAAGGTAACCGGCAAACAGCCATCTGTCTGCACTGGCGGTGACTGATATCCGCACGCCGATGGTCATTTGAACGAATCGGTGTGGTGAAGGGTTGTCCCTCCTTCTTATCTGCATTATCATCATCTTGTATTTTCGTACTAAACCGTCATGGTCCTGGTTTGGGCCGCCACGATGCATGAAAATGACGCGCCGGAGCCCGGATGAACGGTTGCGAATAGCGGCTGACTGTCTGAGTCGCTTATGGGGTCTTAGACCGGACCCTATGCCGATGCCGTTTGGAAGGCACGATCTTCAAGCTACATCCGAACTCGTTATTTGGAGAAGGGATGTGATTCGCACCCGTCGCCGCTTGACAACACGCGTTGAAGGATGCTCCCATGCCGATTGAATACCGACCGATCGGTCTGATTCATTCCCCGTTCGAAAAGCCGACCGGAATGCCGATCCAGCCCACCGGTGCCGGCGGCATCTGCGGCACGGCCGAGGTGTTTCCGGAATTCGCTACGGGGTTGAAGGATCTCGACGGTTTTTCACACATCATCCTGCTCTATCACTTTCACCGTTCGGGGGCCCCCGAATTGGTGGTCAAGCCCTTTCTGGATTCACAACCCCGCGGGGTGTTTGCCACCCGGGCACCGATGCGGCCCAATCCGATCGGCATCTCGGTGGTCAGGCTTACAAAAATCGTCGCCAACATCCTTCACATCGAAAATGTCGACATCCTCGACGGCACGCCGTTGCTGGACATCAAGCCTTACGTGCCGGCATTTGACCATCACCCGGTCGAGCGCTTCGGCTGGCTGGAACGGACCAGCCATCAAGTGCAAAAAGCCGTGTCGGACGAACGGTTCGCAAAACCGGCGCCCGGCGGCAAGCGACCGAAGATTACATGACCCATTATCTCCGTGAAATACAGCCTAGAAAGTGAGGTACACAATGGCGCGTATGCTGGTATCATTTTTTATTCTCTTTGGATTGGCGTCGGTCGCCGTCGCCGACAATGGCCTCGTGAACGTGAAAAGCACGCACAGCGTTAAAGATACGGCCGACAGGCTGGTGAAAGCCTTGGAGGCCAAGGGAATGACCGTCTTTATCCGGATCGACCATGCCGCAGGGGCCAAAAAAGCCGGCCTCAGCCTGCCGCCGACCGAGCTGGTAATCTTCGGCAACCCGAAGGTCGGCACACCGCTGATGCGGTGCGACCGCTCGGTTGCCATCGACCTGCCGCAAAAAGCCCTGATATGGGAAGAAGACGGTGCGGTATGGCTGTCGTACAACGATCCCGACTACCTGGCGCAGCGACACGACCTGTCCGACTGTGCCGCGGTGCTGGACAAGGTCCGGGCGGCCCTGGGCAACTTTGCCAAAGCGGCGACCCAGCCCTGATCATCCGGCACGCGCGATGAATTCGGGGTCCCCCGTCGAGATCCTGTATT
>JARFQH010000230.1 GCA_029287875.1 Desulfobacteraceae bacterium
GAATAACTCAGTGGTAGAGTGCGACCTTGCCAAGGTCGAAGTCGCGGGTTCAAATCCCGTTTCCCGCTCCATTTTTTTTTAGGCGGCATAGCCAAGTGGTAAGGCAGAGGTCTGCAAAACCTCCATTCTCCGGTTCGAATCCGGATGCCGCCTCCATTTTTTAATGGTTCTCAACCGGCATAGAGATCGACCGGCTATAGTTTCCCACTTCGGTTGCCCGGCGTCCTATAGGCTTTAAAGATAATGGTTTGGGCAAGGCCAGAGGGAGAAGACTGTATTGTAATACGCCGACGACCGAAAACGCAGCCCGAAATCTTTATCTTAAAGCCTATAACGACAGCAATGCAATGAAAGGCGTTAGGATGTGGTCGAAGTTAGCGATCGGAACATTGTTTGTTGGGATTATTTTGTTGGGATACCATGTTTTGGGCGGTGTTTTGGGCTTGGGCTACTCGGATCAAGTCAAGTTTGCGCCTCAAAGCCCGATCGGTTTTTTGGGACCCGAACGGTTTGAATGGATCAACAGTCTTCCAAACGAGATGGTTCAGAAGTTTGCCCATTTTATCGTTCAGACACCTCTCTACGCATTGATATTCGGTATGAGCCTGCTTTTTTTCATCATTCACTTCATCGTACCTGACAAAAATTAATCGGTTTATTACAGAGCCGTCGGCCGCCTGGCCACACGGTGGCTCCGCTCTCATCCGATCCCACCACGACCATGTCGGGTGAAAGGCCCCAGTGAAAATGTGTTCAATCACCCAGCAGTCTATTTAATCGCCGAACGGGCACTCGCCGTAAAACTTTTATAAGATACTAAAATTAAATCATAAACGATGATTACGGCGTGCTGGTACGTCTTTTGTATATTCCGTCTGAATCTTCCGGTAATTCCAATATCCGAGGAGGAACAGATGAGCAGACAGCAAAAGGCAGGCACGGACCTCAGGCAAAAATCTCGATCGGCCGTTATCATCCGGACGACTCTTTACGATTTGATCGAGACGGTGATCGATACCGTCGGTCCCGAAGAAAAACATTCGGTTACGCCGGTGATGCTCGAATTGCTCGGGGCTTTTTGTCCCACCGTGAACGTGGTCGACGCCTGATTTTCGCATAGCCTCAGGTTATCGCGAAGAATAATGGCTGAAATACCTTGTGAAATTAAAAATGAGCGCCGCGGCCTCTCGAGCAGAATGGAACCACCAGCGCCAGGTTTTCGAATTTATTTCGAACCTATCGGGAGCGCCGGCCGTACCAAGGATGCGGTTATGATTAATGATAACGAATGGTTATCAAGAGGCTAATGCAAAGGGTGAGGTATGGTGGAGTATCTTCCGGCCGATACCCAGTCGCTGGGCATAACGGTGTCGGCTTTAGCGCTGAAGGGCGTGTGAGTGGTTAAAACAACGAAACGGTACTACTGATTAATTTTAAGAAACTTTCCTATTTTCAAGTCCGCCAAGGGAGCACTGGACCACTTGCTGACCCTGATCCATCCCCTCCGGCGTTCCTCGTTTTCCCTTCTGTCATTTGCGCTCCTTCTTTCAAGACCTTTGAAAAAGAATCGTTGAATCTGCATTCTCCGGCGCCTTTCCTTCCCTGAACGTCTTTCCAGGAACGCTCGATCGACGGTGACCATGTGAGGCCTCCTTCAGTTGAGGGTCAGGTAATCCAAAATGCCAAAAGGCCTAACTTAGGTTTTATGTTAGATCAAAATAATAATTAAATCAACCGAAGTCGATGACGAACACAATAAAGGTATCACGTGAACCGGGTTATCGTGCGACAACCCGGCACATGATCCCTTTTGTCTGCAATTCGAGAGCTTGTTTCTCGGCTTGGCTTTTTCGCGTAAAAGCGCCAACGAAAACTCGATAACCGTGGTTACCGTATTCGACCGAATAGGCTGAAAAACCGAGGGTTTCCAGGCGATTCTTCATCTCGATCGTCAACTCCCGCGTTTCGTACTCGCGGATGAGGTTTGCAAATCGCGTTCTCTTGACGATCGCGTCTGATAACTTGAGCTCATTCTTGGCTAACAGTGCCTCTTCCACAGATGAATATTGGCCGGATAAAACACGCCACCAGGAACCGCCGTGATTTTTGAGATAGACATTCACGATGAATGGGTCCAGACCCCTCTTGCGAAAATCGGCCGCGGCATTTCGGGCGTTTTCGAGGGACCGGCAGCTGGAAAGCTGAAGCGAATACGGAAGGGAAGGGGTCTGTTTGGAAATGGTAACTGATTTCGAAGCCGATATCGGCGTTGGCGCCTCCCGTTTCTGAAGTTGATCACCTGCAGGTGAACCTGTGTTAGCTGTCCAAGTCGACGCAGGCACGATTTCCGGAGAGACGGTGACGCGATCCAGCACCGCACTCACGAACGCTGCTTCCCGAGACGGATCGGCAGACGGTGAAGCCGCATCTGCAGTTGGGGCCGATGCGGCAACAAATGATGGGGTGGCGTCGGCTTCATTCATCAGTCTACTGATGAGTGCCGATTCCTGCCATGGCCCGTTAGAAGATAAGGACGCGGAGGGCAGCGGCAGTTTGTCAGCCGCTGAATTGTTCTGGGAGGCCGTTTTGGCGGGTGCCATACCGCTGGTCACCGGCACAAGCGTTTGCGACGCGGATAAATCGGTTTCATCCGAAGAGCCGGAGGGGGGAGGCACGATTTTCTTGGTAACGATGAAAGAATAGGCGGTGGCCGGCAGCGTCGGGGTCTCGGTATGGATTTTTTTTCGAACCACAAGCTGTCGGGTTGAAAAACCGGTGAGCGACATCAGGCGCGCCTCTCCTGAAATTCGCGTCGGTAGCGGCGTATGAGAATTATCTTGCAGACCGAAAAGTTTGAGGCCGCCAATCAACAATAACGCCAGGACGGCGCCCGCTGACCATACAAATAACTTAAAAGAGATCCTGAATTTCATATGGCTCGCTAATGGTTTCGACATGAGTGGCGACGATCCAATCGTTGACCACTGAGTGTCATTTACGATAAGGGTGGAACAGCAATGCCGACGGCATCATCGGCTTCTTTCGGAGATCCGGTTTCGCTGCGCGGCCGATCGACTCTCGTGTCTAAATAAAAGCACTTTCTGACTGATTTTGCAAATTTTTTATAAATTCTCGGCCAATCTGCTGCGGCCGGGACGCTTCGACCGCCAGGTGCTGGTGGACCGCCCGGACAAAACCGGACGCGAAGCGATCTTAAAGGTTCACATCAAGAAAGTATTGTTGAACCGCATCGCCACCCTGCTCGGCGGGCGGGCGGCGGAAGAGATTATCTTTTCAGACATTTCTACAGGGGCGCACAACGACTTGTCGCGGGCCACCGACATCGTTCGCAGCATGGTGACGCAGTACGGCATGAGTGCGAAAGCCGGACAGGTTTATTTGGCACGGGAAAAACGGAGCCAATTTATCGATGTACCGGGGTTTGGATCACCGGCGGAATACAGTGAGGCCACGGCCGAATTGATCGCTGCAGAAATAAAAGAAATCATACAAGAGCAGTACACGGTTGCTTTCGGCATCCTGCGTGGCAAACAGCCCCTGCTTGATAAAGGAGCCGTTCTCCTCCTTGAAAAAGAGACGATAACAGGTTCCGAATTACAAGAACTGGGTCGAAGTTTGGAAACAGCCGATGCCTGATCTGCAGTGATTTTTGAGTACGGAAAGGGTACCGGCGTTTTGGTAATTGCGCAATATAGGCGGGTCGGAGTTCGACCGCTTAAAGTGTTTCGAAGCAGGCTTCGTGAGGGCCGTCCGACAACAGAAACGACGTGATGCGGATAAGGAGAATCAGGAATGGAAGACCGAATTAAATTAGGGGTCAGCGCCTGTCTGCTGGGAGAAAATGTGCGCTGGAACGGTGGACACGCCAGGGACCGTTTCATCACCGACATTCTTTCCCAATATGTCGACTTCGTTCCGGTGTGTCCGGAGGTGGAAGCCGGGTTTCCCGTACCCAGGGAAACGTTTCGGCTGGTCGGCGACCCGGCGAATCCGCGATTGGTCACGTCGAAAAACAAAGTCGATCACACCGATCGGGTGCGCCGGTGGGCT
Organism: Desulfobacteraceae bacterium; assembly: GCA_029287875.1. Lineage (GTDB taxonomy): Bacteria > Desulfobacterota > Desulfobacteria > Desulfobacterales > SG8-13 > JARFQH01. Next base: position 4,072 of record JARFQH010000230.1, read on the forward strand.
GCAAAGCGTGTTGCGGAGCTGGAAAATGAGAATCTTTGTGGATTTATTTTCAAAAAAGATTCGCCCAACAGCGGTCTGTTCAGGGTCAAGGTTTACACCGATACGGGCATGCCGGTGAAACAGGGGGTCGGGCTGTTTGCCCGGGCTTTTACGGAACGGTTTCCCCGCATACCCGTAGAAGAAGAGGGTCGTTTGAACGATCCGGTGCTCAGGGAAACCTTCATCGAACTGATCTTTGCCCTCAAGCGCTGGCGCGAGGCCCTGGCACAGAAAAAAAACATGGCGAACCTGGTCGACTTTCACACCCGGCATAAACTGCTGATCCTCTCGCACAGCCCGCAGCACTACCGCGTCATGGGGAAGCTGGTGGCCAACGGAAAGTCTCTGGCGACCGGGGAACTCTACGAGCGTTACGAGCAGCAGCTTATCGAAGCCTTGCGCCTGAAGGTGACGATCAAAAAAAACGGCAATGTCCTCTACCACCTGCTGGGGTACTTCAAGAAAGAGTTGTCGAGCGACGAGAAACAGGAACTGCTCGACATTATCGATCAGTACCGGCGCGAGGTCGTTCCGCTGATCGTGCCGATCACTCTGATCAACCACTACGTGCGCAAGTATCAGCAGCCGTATCTGCGGCAACAGACGTATCTTAATCCGCACCCCATCGAACTCAAACTGCGTAATCACGCGTAAGGCTTGACCCATGAAACCGGGCTCCTCCTCGTTGTGGGCTTCCCTCCGCTGTATCGGCAGCACCGCCGGGCCATCGGTTGAGTCCATTGACAATCATTGATTCGTTACTATTTTATCTTAACATTTTAAGGTTGTTTATGGAATTTTGTAAGGGGCGTTCGGCAGATCAATAACCTACAAACCGCAATCAGAAGAGGAGGAAGCTATGGACGTTAAAGATTTTTGTTCTGGAATGGAAATTGAACTCACCGCATGGAAGGCGAAGATCTACGACACGTGGCGTAAATTCGACAAACTCGGCACGGCCGAGAGAGAAAAGATTCAGCCCAAGATTGAAGATCTTCACATGATTGTCGAGGAATTGTCCGGACGGCTCGACCAGCTAAAGGTCGAGTGCCCGACCGACTGGAGCCCGATGAAACAAGAAATCGACAAGGGGCATGTCGACATGCGCGGTAAATACGAAGAAACGATGGAAGAAATTGGAAAGTCTTCGCCGGTTTCGATCCCCGGATAACGCGTCTTGATGTTAAAAGGTAACAGTGCCTGGCACTGTTACCTTTTTTTTTAGAGAGCGTGAGCCAATATGAGGGATACAATCCATGCCTCAACCGACGCATTCTCTGTCGATCGAACCCACCCGCATCCAGCCGCTTAATCAGAAGAAGATGACCGGCGGCGACTTCGTGCTGTACTGGATGCAGCAATCCCAGCGGGCCGAAGAAAATCACGCCCTGGAATATGCCGTTGAACTCGCCAACCATCTCGATCGGCCAATGGTGGTGGTGTTCGGACTGACAAACGGGTATCCCGAGGCCAATTTGCGTCATTACCGTTTCATGCTGGAGGGTTTGCGCGAAACGGCCGCGACTCTGGCTAAGCGCGGGATACAAATGGCGTTACAATTGGGCTCACCGCCCGATGTGGCCCTGAAGGCAGGGCAGAAGGCGGCTGTCATTGTCTGCGACTGCGGCTATTTACGTTTTCAGAAGGCCTGGCGTCAAAGCGTCGCACGCAAGGCCGCCTGCCGGGTTGTTCAGGTGGAAGCCGATGTGGTCGTTCCGGTTGATGTCACCAGCAGCAAGGCCGAGTATGCCGCCCGGACTCTACGGCCGAAAATCACCCGGCACCTGAACGAATACCTGAAAGAGTTTCACGTCATACCTCTGAAGAACAGGTCCCAGGGGCTTGACATAAAAAATTTAACGTCGAATCTGAACCTTGAGGCGATCGACGCGCTGCAGTCCCGACTGGACGTCGACCGCAGCGTCGAGCCGGTCAACCTATTCTTCAAAGGCGGCACCCGCGAGGCCAAAAAAAGGCTAAAAAAATTTTTAAACCAAAGTCTAAAGCATTACCCCGACCACCACAACCAGCCGCAAACAGATGATATTTCCCACATGAGTCCCTATCTTCATTTCGGCCAGATCTCGCCGCTGTATTTGGCGCTGCAGGTCAAGGCCACCGACGGCCGATCGGTCGGTTTGGGCGCTATCGAAGCATATCTTGAACAGTTGATTGTGCGACGGGAACTGGCGGTCAATTTTGTCAACTTCACACCAAACTACGACACATATGACTGTATACCCGGCTGGGCTTCGCAAACGCTGTCTGACCATCTGTCGGACGAACGCCCAATTTGCTACAGTCGGACGCAATTGGAGAATGCCGAAACTCACGATCCTTACTGGAATGCCGCCATGTTGGAGATGAAACATACCGGTTTTATGCACAACTACATGCGCATGTACTGGGGTAAAAAGATACTCGAATGGAGCCGGACGCCGCAGCAAGCCTTCGATACCACCCTTGCGCTCAACAACAAATACTTCCTCGACGGGCGCGATCCGAATTCTTACACCGGTGTGGCCTGGATTTACGGTGTCCACGACCGGCCTTGGCCGGAACGGCCGATCTTCGGCAAGACGCGCTTCATGGCGGCTTCCGGTCTCGAACGAAAATGCGACATAATGGCATACGTAAAAAAAATTAATAAAACGATCGAAAAAGACTAAGAAATTGGATATCGGAACGACCATCATTGGCGCGGGAGTTGTCGGCTTGGCCGTTGCCGCCCGATGTTCACAGGATCATAAAAATGTCTTCGTGATCGAGAAAAATGAAAAGTTCGGTCAGGAAACAAGCAGTCGCAACAGTGAGGTGATCCATGCCGGGATCTATTATCCGCCCAATTCGCTCAAAGCGCGGTTGTGCGTGGAGGGCCGGCAATTGCTTTACGCTTTGTGCGAAGCAAGGCGGATTCCCTTTCGAAAATGCGGCAAGCTCATCGTGGCGATCAATAAGACCGAAGAAGACTTCTTGGCATCGATTGAAGCCAAAGCGCGGAACAATGGGGTCGAGGACCTGCAGTACCTGAGCGGTGACCAGGTGGTCCGGATGGAACCCACGGTTAGGGCGGTTTCGGCCTTATTTTCTCCGTCGACGGGCATTATCCATTCGCACCGTCTGATGCGCTATTTTGTCGCACAGGCCCAAAGAAACAACGTCCAGTTCGTCTATCGGTGCTTGGTTGAAAGGGTCGAGCCCCTATCCGGACCGCGCTACAGGGTTCATGTACGCTATCCCGACGGACAGACGGAAAAATTTACGACCCGTTACCTGGTCAATTGTGCCGGTTTGGAATCCGATCGAATCGCCGCCAGTACAGGGATCGACGTCCACGTCCATCAATATGAGCAGTTTTTCTGGAAAGGGGAGTACTTCAGCGTGGTGCCAGCGCCCGGGACCATCAATCACTTGATTTATCCGGTCCCACTGCCCAACAACGAAGGGTTGGGCATCCATGCCACAATTGACATGAGCGGAAGGGTCAAATTGGGCCCCAACACCATTTTTCTCCCGCAGCGCAGCTACGATTACACTGTTGACGCAGCACACCGGAAGGACTTTTTTGTAGCGGCGCGGCGCTACTTGACAGGTTTGCAGCTCGACGATCTTGCACCGGACTATGCCGGCATTCGACCCAAGTTGCAGAAACCAGGCGATGCGGTCAGGGATTTTATCATTCAGGAGGAATCTGCGAAAGGGATGCCGGGTCTGGTCAATCTGATTGGCATCGAGTCCCCGGGGTTGACAGCCTCACCGGCCATCGCCGAGCATGTTGTGCGTCTGCTGCCTTGAGCAGGAGTGATCGGTATATAATTTGTTTGTTTTCTACAATATATTGTGTTATTGTTGATTTTAAAGCACAATAGAGAGGGGGGCAAACAATTGGCCGATCCAAAAAGCCGTTCAACCATTCTACTCGATCGAGACGCTCACCGGGCATTAAAGATTGCTGCAAGTTTCACAGGGCAAACACTTTCCGAGGCTATTGATGTCGCCGCGTGGCTTTTTGTTGAAGAAACCGAGCGACATATCGAGGCTTCTTGCACAAAGAATACCTGCGGATTTAAGGTCGCGGAAGCGCTCCGGCGCCTATCCCGCGCCGAAAAGGCAGCCATGCGCGAGGCCGATCGTGCCGTACTGAAAGACACCGGGTTGGCTGAGTAATCTCAAAAACTCCGTACCGGACGTGAAGTCATAGATATAGGCTTTAAGATAAAGATTTTGGCAAGGCTAGAGGGAGGAGGCTGTATTGTAATACGCCGACGACCGATAACGCAGTCCATAAACTTTATCGTAAAGTCTATAGCCATTGTATCGGCACACAAAGTAAAGGGTTTACAGACTTGATGCCTGTCCCTTGTTATTGTGGCAGGCCAGGAGGGATTCGAACCCCCATCACCCGGATTTGGAGTCCGGTGCTCTACCATTAGAGCTACTGGCCTGTGTCATTAAACCGATAGGGCGCTGGCTCGAGTTTGCGATATATATATCTGTGCCCGGCTCATGACAAGGCTTAAAATTCGGCGTTCGCTTGTTTTGAACCGGTCCACGGCCTTAGTGGCCCTATTCGTAAATACGGTGGCATTCAATGACCGATGCATCCCGCCGCGCTATGTTGCTCGGCGCTCGCATACGCTTGATATGCTTGCTTCTCGCGCCTTGCGCGGCGGGCGCCTCTGTCATCTCGGTGCGTCACCTTATTTACGAACAGGACCACTTAGTCATGTGAAGTTTTTTTCATATAATTCACTCCTCGATTCCACAACATCATCCAGCGACGACATCGTTCTTTTTCACTAACTGTACGAATATAATATACAATTTAAATTTGCATACCCTGGCACAAATCATGCTTGGATTCTTTTCAACTTTAAAATTTTCAGGATCAACGATCACCGAGAGACGATTTATGGAAGCCAAAACGATCGAGTGCCGACATTGCCGCCAGAAGCATGTGTTGCTGCGTGATTCGCAGACGGGTATGTGGGAATTAACGGTAGGACACGCCTCTATCAGCAATTCATCTTGGGAGTATCTAAAAGAAACCTGGCTGGACATCCATCACGGCGGGTGCGCGGACAAGACCAACACCCTCGACATGCGCACGGGTGTGCTGGAAGCTGTCTAATCCGTTTTGAAGAGAACTAACTGGTTTCAGTGATCAGCATCGTGGCTGGGTCCAACATCAGACCGGTTTGTTCCCCGACGTTTTCCTGGCCTTTCAACGCCCTAATATGAATGTCTTTGCCCTGCGGCTTAAGGTAAAGAATCACGTCAAAAAGATCCACCAGACCGGCCATCTGGGTCGGGATACCTCTGGGGTCCGGTATTTCGTGTCGGTGGGTGCGAACGGTGAACCAGGCGTGACAGCCTCGTCTTTGGGTCAGTTCCTTCAATTCTACCAATGGAGGGCGCACGGTTTGATCGAAGGGTAGACCGTCAATGATAATGACGTGGGGCGAAAAGATGTTTTGCTCGACCAGGTCGGTGAGCCGCTCGTCAAGTTTGGGGACGCTGAATCCCTCCACCCGGAAGGTCATGATAAACCGGTGAGGCAGCAGGGTATCCCAAAGTTCGTTTGCCGGTTTGACATTGTACTGACGAGCGATGTGATTAAATACCTCGGTATACCACAGGTTGACCTTGTCGACCGGGTCTTCTAAGCTGATGTGGAGGACATTCCAGCCCTCCAAAAGGGAATTGAGAGATATTTGCACCAGCAGAGCCGTTTTTCCAACTCCGGCCCTCGCCAACACGGCACCGAAACCACCGACCGGAAGAAGGCTTTTTTGGGGATCTTTTTGCATGAACCGCAATGGATTGCGCAGGATTAGGTCGTTTTTGAGCATGTTCAGGCTCCTTTCCTTGAGGTAGACGAGCCGATTCGATTTCGCAGACGACTGCTGCTTGTCGGCCGAGTCGGCACCCGTGGCTTTGCGGTGACCCACGCGGCGCATTGCGGTGCTCGCCAAAACAACGCCGGCGGCTAAGATACGCCTGGGTTCGAGCCGCACACTCTCTGTCCCAGGCGTCTGATTTTCCAGTTGCTTGATTTTGTATTCCATCGGCATCGCGAGTTTAAAATCGCATTGGGTCGCCAAGGCGCGTTACGACCAAACAACAGACCCTACGCCACTTTTTTTCTTTCGAGAACCTTTTTGGCAAGCTCTTCAGTGATCGACTGCGGCAACTGCTTGTAGGTGGAAAACTCCATCGTAAACTGCGCTTTGCCCTGGGTGAGTGAGCGCAGAACAGTTGAGTATCCGAACATTTCCGCCAGTGGCACCTGGGCTTCGATCACGCAAATGACGCCTTCGTCCTGAGCGCCGAGAATCATGCCGCGGCGCTGGTTCAGTGAGCCCATGACCGACCCCTGAAACTCGGTCGGACTTTCCACCACGACTTTCATTATCGGTTCGTGAATCACCGGATGGGCCTTCAGATAGGCTTCCATAAAGGCGGAACGGGCAGCCGCCATAAAGGCGATCTCGGATGAATCGACCGAGTGGGCGGCCCCATCGTCAAGCACGACTTTGATACCGGTGACCGGAAATTCCATCTTTGGCCCCTTTTTCAGACATCCGCGAAAGCCTTTTTCACAGGCTGGGATGAACTGGGTCGGAATGGCCCCGCCGAACACCTGATTTTCGAAGACGAACTCTTCGCCTTCGACCGGCTCTATATATCCGGCCACCCGGCCGTACTGACCGGCGCCACCGGTCTGTTTCTTGTGGGTGTAATTGAAATCGGCCCTGCGGGTGATGGTTTCTCGATAGGCGACCTGCGGTTGGCCGGTTTCCACGGCGGCATTGTACTCACGCCGCATGCGCTCCACATAGACCTCGAGATGAAGTTCACCCATCCCCTCTATAATCGTTTCGTTCGTCTCTTCGTTGACATGGGTGCGAAAGGTCGGGTCCTCTTTTGTGAAGCGGTTCAAGGCCTTGGACATGTTGATCTGGGCCTTGTTGTCTTTGGGCACGATCGCCAGTGATATGACCGGTTGGGGGATGAACATCGAGGTCATGCTCACGTTGATGCCGGGGCTGACAAAGGTGTCGCCGGAGGCGCAGTCCACACCGAAAAGAGCGCCGATGTAACCGGCAGGAATTGATACGATCTCTTCCATCTGGTCAGCATGCATCCGCACGACCCGGCCGACTTTAATTTTTCTACCGGTGCGCATGTTGACGATGGATTCGCCCTTTGCGAGCGTGCCCTGGTAGACGCGAACATAGGAAAGTTGACCGTATTGCCCGTCTTCGAGCTTGAATGCCAAGGCCACCAGCGGCGCTTGGGGATCGGAGGTGAGTGTAACGGGTTTTTCGTCTTTTCCCATGTCCAAGGCCTCGTTTTGTATGTCGGCCGGACAAGGCAGGAAGCGGGTTACGGCATCAAGAAGCGTCTGAACGCCCTTGTTTTTATAGGCCGATCCTAAAAAGACCGGTGTCATTGCCCGGGCAATAGTTCCCCTGCGAACAGCCTCGATGATCAGTTCCGGCGTGACCTTTTCTTCAAGGGCGGCTTCGGTCAATTCGTCTGAAAACATGGCCGCCGCATCGATCAGGGCCTCCCTTTTCTCGAGAGCCAGCGTTACCAGGGTTTCCGGTATCTCTGCTTCGCGCAGTTCTTCACCATTGGGCCCCTCGAAATAAAGGGCCTTCATGCTCACCAGGTCTACCAGACCCTGAAGGTCAGCTTCCAGGCCGATTGGGATCTGCATGGCAACCGGTTTGTGGCCCAGTTTTTGTGCGAGCTGCCGGATCACACGCTCCGGATTGGCACCGTTTCGGTCGCATTTGTTGATAAAGGCGATAAAGGGAACGTTGTAGCGCCGCATTTGTTGATCGACAGTGATTGACTGGGATTGAACCCCCCCTACAGCGCACAGCACCAGAATCGCACCGTCGAGAACCCGCAGGGATCGCTCTACCTCGATGGTGAAATCGACGTGGCCCGGCGTGTCGATGATATTGATTTCATGGCCGTTCCATTGGCAAAAGGTGGCGGCCGAAGCGATGGTGATGCCGCGCTCACGTTCTAGTTCCATCGAATCCATGGTCGCACCGATGCCGTCCTTACCTCTGACATCGTGGATCGCATGAATTCGGTGCGTGTAATAAAGGATGCGTTCCGTCAGCGTGGTCTTGCCGGAATCGATGTGTGCGCTGATGCCGATGTTTCTGACGCGTTTTTGTTCGCTGATCATATCCCTGCCTCTTCTGGTGAACTGTTGTGATGACCCGCTGGTGCAATCGCCATCTTGGCAATGTTATTGCGTAAGCGGGGCGGAAAAATTTTAAACCGGTCATCGTCGCTAAAAAAAAGCCCTTCATTTGGATGTCGCTGCCAGATGAAGGACCTCATAACGGACCAGGTGCAGGACCAGATTCAGTATCAGATGACGGTCTTTACCTGATCGGTCTACCGACATTATAACGTTTAAACCAGGAATAATCGTTATTTTTTTTATTCTTGTCAAGCATTTTTAAAAGATCAACCGTTTTGAATACGAAAATTATTGGATCTGCGCAAATTGACCCGTGCCTGTTTTTATAAAGTTGTCGGCTGCAACCCAATGTTAACTTTATCAGCGCCGGCGCTTTTTTCTGAATTGCCGGGTCACCGGCCGCTGTCGAAGCAGCACGTATGTCGCTCCGGCGCCGCCATCGCAAAGACGCGCGCTTGTAAAGGCCATCACCCATTTGCGCCATGTGCCGCGCGTCAACCAATCCCGAACTTTTGTCTTGAGAATAGGGCGTCTTGGTGATGACAAACCGCGACCGTGCACGACCAGTACGGCCCGTTTACCGCTGCGGATTGCCTCTCGCAAGAAATCATCAACAGCCCGTTCGGCGTCAGGCGCACTCAAGCCGTGTAAATCGATATGGGCCTGAATCGAAAAGCGGCCTCCGTGAAGATGCCGGGTTGCCCTCGGGTGGACGCGGTGACCGACGCCTTCGTGGTACTCCGGCGTGTCGGCGACAATAAAACCGTCACCGGATTGAACCAACTCGTCGAGTCGGCGCAGAACATCGCATTGAGGCCGGCACGGTTCTTTGTGGATCAATACCGCAGCAAGGTCTTCGTCCGGGCTGTATTTGTCCTGCACGATCGGCGCCACGCCGCTCATGGCTTTTTTGAAAAGGTCTCGTTCGCGCACCGGGTCCTCTGCGTCATGGGTCCCGATGCTTGCAGGGAGTTTCGGACCGGGATATAGCGGCAAGGATTCAATTTTTAATAGCCGGCCCAGTTGTTTGAAAGGCTTGAAGCTTCCCGTACGCCTGTTGTCATTCATCGTAACATAACCCGGTGTGTCGGCGGTTTTTCCTTCAATCGCCTATTATCATAATCACGTACACGAAAAAGTCACTCGTGCGTGCCGCTGTGACCAGGGCACCCATATCTGACCGCCCCGTATCATCTTACTGCGCCTTGCATCGGAATTCGGCGGGTGTCGGCGTCCACCACGGACAGCGGATTAATTTTTCTATACTTTTCCAAATGTTAAAACATAGAAGTGTCTGATCAACGACGAAATTTATCTTGATAAACTGGGTATAAATTTGGTATTCTTATATGTTAGAAGTATATCAAAATTATGACATAGTATTTTTTTGTATTTCATTAGTCGTATCAAATTGATACGCACGGATTGAATCAATTTTTTGGGGAGGCGGCCAATTGTCATACACGCTCGGTCAAGAACAGCTGGATGGAATCGAAAATGTCTTGCAGCAGGATCTTATCGATATTGGGGTGAGCTGCGTGTTTATCATCGATATGGCGGGCAACATCATCGCTAACCGGGACAACGGAGAGAGCCAGCACGATGTATATTCTCTGGCAGCTCTGGCGGCAGGAAACTTCGGTGCTGTCAGCGCCATGGCCAAAATCATCGGTGAAGGAGAATTCTCGCTGCTTTTCCACAAAGGTGTAAAAGAAAATATTCATTTTAACAAAATTGTTTCCGAATTTCTGATGATTACGATTTTCAGCAACGACATCTCACTTGGTTTTCTGCGCCTCAAAGTCAACGAAGCCGTCGAGAAAATTAAGACCGCCCTGGGAGCGATTGAGGTGCCCTGAACCGCTTTGGCATGATATTCCGTTTTTTGTTCGAACTGATTGCAAAAACTTGCAGGTACACGACACATGGCATTCGTCAATCCCAAGAAGAAAGAAGTTCAGGTTAAAATCGTCTATTACGGTCCCGGCCGGGGAGGCAAGACGACCAACCTGGAATATATATACGACAAATTTAGCAGTCGTATCAAAACCGAAATGGTCACTATTAAAACCCATGGCGACCGAACGCTCTTTTTCGATTTTCTGCCGTTCGACATTGGGAAAGTAAACGGCTACGACGTCAAAATTCAATTGTATACGGTGCCTGGCCAGGTCAAGTACAATGCGACCCGGCGGCTCGTTTTAAGAGGCGTCGACGGAATGGTTTTCGTGGCAGATGCGATGGCGGTGCGCAGAGAGAAAAATATCCTGTCGCTGAAAAACCTGCAGGAGAACCTCGCCAATTATAAAAGAAGCATTTTCAAGGTTCCCATGGTTTTGCAGTACAACAAGGTAGATCTGGCGGAGCAGGGCATTCCCATATTGCCCGTCGAAACTCTCGAACAGGACCTCAATTCGAAACTGAAAACCGCCTCTTTTCCCGCCAGCGCTCTGATGGGAACCAACGTTGTCGCCACGTTAAAAAAAATCATTTCTTTAACCATGGCGTCCATTGTGAAGGATTTGAAATAGTGGTCATCCACCGTTTTCGAGACGCGGATTGTTTTCGGAACCAAAAATGGCCTGAAGCGAAATAGGGAGAAAATAGTGGAAAACGAAACAACCGGAGACCAGTTTTCCGAAGAAGTCGAGGATCGGCTGCAGAATCTTTTCGGAGAGGAAGAACCCTCTGAGGCCTTAGAAACAAAAAGTACCGATATAAAACCGCATCCACTCAGGGATCTTAAAACCGTCATTCTGTCGATCGATTGGGAAATCACAGACGAGGTTATGACGAGTTTTGTCGAGCAGGTCGCCGTATTGCAGGATACATACCGGAATGACAAAATCGTGCTGGTTTTTTTGCAATTGCTCGGTTCGATCGGCGAGTACATCCGCACCCATCTCGGGCAGTCCCATCCGGATGCTTTCAAAATTCTGACGTCTTTGTTTAGCGAATTGGAAAGAATCGTTCAATCCGAAGACTTGACGGAAGTCGAAAAGAAAAAAATTCTATCGGTCGAATTGGGAAGATACAAAAAACTCAAGAATCAATTGCTACCAAGCAAGGCGCAGGCTGATGACAGGCGCACGGCAGCGGCGGCAACCAGTGATCGGTCGGCGGCTGGCGGCGTACAGCCTGAAGTCATCAAGGCCATCGAGGATCTCAAATTGTTCATCCAGCAAGAATTACGCATTTTAAGAGAAGAAATAAAGAAGTTGAGAGAAGAAACCGGTGCCGGTCCGCGATCATAGCTGCAGAGTCGGCGATAAAATTGTCGAAAAGGTGGAGTCCATGAATCTGCCGTCTGGCGATATATCACCGCTGATCTTTCGCCAGGTCGTCGGTGAAAACGTGAAAGACGTATCGCTGGATGGTCGCCTGTTGTCGTTGTTTTTAGCATTGGATGGTGAAAAAAGCCTCGACACACTCGCTCAGACCATTGGTTTGAGCCCGGATGATCTGCGAATGACCGTCACCCGGTTGCTGGAATTACAGCTGATCGAGCCGCTAGAAAAAGAGTTTACGTACCTCGATCCTGAATTTTTCCGTTACCTGACTCTCCAATATGCCAAGGCCATCGGACCGTTAGCCGGAATCCTCATCGAAGAAGAGCTCTTAACCTCCGGTTACCATCCGGCCCGCATCCCGAAAAAGCAGGCAGTGATCCTGGTCGAGACGTTGGCCCGCGAAATTCAGCGCAAAGAAAAGAAAGACCGGTTCATAGGAGACATGGTCCGCAAAATCACGGAAAAAGGATACCCAAGAGGGTGATATCATGCTCGTTATCTGTGAGGATTGCGGCAAAAAATACCGGTTAGACCCCACAATATTGGGACGCAAGCCGGTAAAATTCAAATGCAAGACCTGCGCCCATCTCATCATGCTTCCCATCACGCTAAATGCGGGAGGCGATCCTGACGATGTGATGCAGTGCCCGCTCGCAGCGTCCGCGGTTAACGCCTGGAGCGAATCCGGGTCAAACCTGTCGCCCGCCTCAAACGAAGGTCGCGAAGCCAAGATCGAGAGTGTCGAGGATCGCAGGGTGGGTGAGTCAGTGCAGGGTGCGGTCATGGCAGCGCCTGGAAATCCGGTCCCTGCCGTTTCGGACTCCATTCCGGCCATGAGTAGCCTGCGCAGCAAAATACTGTTTCTTTTTGTCGTTCTGCCCTTGATCCTTTTCACATCCTCTTCGGTTCTGTTTCTCTACCAGACAATTCGGCTGGAGCATTCACTCACCGGAGAAAGCACCGCGATCATCACCCGCATGGCCGAAGCAAAAATCATCCACTTGGAGGATTTGACCCAACCGGTCACGGACCTCAAGGCCCGATCGCAGTTTTTGGCGGGTCAGATTAAAACCACGATCGCCATTATCCTGGCTGGTACACTTTTAATCATTGGCGCGACCGTTTCCATCTTTGCGTACCGGCTGACCGCAAGAGTCAGGTCGCTCACAGACGCTGCCGATCGCATCAGCATCGGTGATCTGGAAGTTGACATTCCAGTCCGTTCCAGGGACGAATTCGGCAAACTGGCCGAAGCGATATCCCGCATGCAGGACAGTATTCGTCTTTCCATCGAGCGCCTGAAACGCCGTTGATCGCCGTTTGCAGTGCGGCCGTATTGTCCTGAGCATCGGGTCGCCGCAGTAAGGAGTGAGAATGCTTGTTGTTCCGAAAGAAAAACCGGTATTGACCAATTTGAACACATACTACCTGAAACTCGACAAATTGATCGAACACTGTCAGGGGGAGATGGGTGCCGGCGGTATTTTTTTCAAGTCTGCATCCGCCCATGGCGCCGTCTATTTTGATCCCGATGAAATTCTGAGCGGTTACTTCTCGGATAAAAACGCTGAACTGCATGGTCAGAGCGCCGTGGAGCAGTTAATGCAGGCCGAATTCAGCTATAATTTCAGCGTCGATATTTACCGCATCCCTTTCGAAAATGTCTACTTCTGGTCCAGCACACCCGCGGCCGAGAAAATCTACAAGGACCTCAGCACAGAATTTACCGACCTCGAGGGGTTGATAAAGAAAATGGGTGCCGAAAAATTGACCGGGTACATCGATATTCTGATCGGAAGCCAGCAAGAAAGCGGCATGATATTTTTCGCCGGCGGTGAAATCATTGGCGGATCCTTTTCCTGGGGCCCGGTCGAAAATAATTCGGTAAGGGCTGCGAGCAAGTTGTTGGTCGAAAAAACCAAAAAAGTCGGCGGGATCTTTCAGGTTTGCCGGATTCCAATAGGTGCGGTCAAGCCATCACCCCCGCATGCTGTACGCACTATCGGTGCTCCTCAAAACGTCTTGCGGATGCTCGAAGAATTCTTGGGGATTATTGAAACCCTGTACAACTCGCGAAAAGACAAAGACGCTGATTTCGACAGTCTTATTCGAAAAAAGTTCGTCGAAAACGCAGAGCGCTTTACATTTCTTGATCCTTTTGCCGGTGAATTCGACTTCAACGATCGCAAGATTCGGTTCAGCGGCGACGCAGATGACGCCGAACTGGCAACCGGTATCATCGTCTCGACAAAGGAGTTGGCGGAGGATATCGGCATGCAGGAGGAGATGAGAAAATATCTGGCGTCATGGCAGCGAAAATACGAAGAAAAGCTCGATCACTTGGGTATCCGAATAGCATGACATCGGCACCCTGAACCGACAGCATACTGTTGAATTGAGAGTTCAAAAAATGATTGCGAACGTACTGATTGTCGACGATGACCGGGAGATGTTGACCACACTTGAAAAAGGATTTGCAAAGTACGATGATACCTTTACGGTTTTGACCGCCGAGGACGGACAGACCGCCATAGAGGTGCTGCGACACGAAACAGTCTCGCTCGTCGTCACCGAACTCAAGGTGCCTGGAATCGACGGGCTCGGACTCCTGAAGCATGTCACGGAAAGCTACCCGGAAATCCCGGCCATCGTCATCACCGCTTACAGCACGCCGGAAATGGAAAGAATTGCCCGGCAAAATGGTGTCGCGGAATACTGCTCCAAACCGGTCATACCTGAGAATCTAGCCCCAAAGATCATGACTATTTTAAGCCGTGAATCCGACGGTGGGACTCTCCACAGCGTTTCATCTGGTATTTTTCTGCAGTTGATCGAAATGGAGCAGAAGACCTGTACCATCCGTCTTGAAGATCTATCCTCAGGGCAAAAAGGGGTCTTGTTCTTTCGAGACGGCGAATTGCTCGATGCGCGCGTTTGTCGCCTGCAAGGCAAACCTGCCGCACAACGGATATTTTCATGGGACAAGGTCACCATATCGATCCAAAACGACTGTCCACCGATCGAAAACAAAATCCAGAGCGAGCTTCAAACGCTGATCCTCGAGGCTGCCCGTTTAAAGGACGAGGCCGCTTCGCCAGACGGCGATCTCGGTGAGGCCGAAGAGCCGACCGGGGGAACGGATGCTGAAGAGAGCACCTCATCCGATCCAATCAGCCGGATCAGGCACGCGATTGAAAAACGGATCGGTCATGCAGGCGGTGTCGAAGACATTTATCAGGACACTTCGTGGGACGGTTTCATCCACCGGCTATCGGCTTTGGGAGAACTATTTCGAAGCGGACCGATGAAGCTATGTTTTGTCGACAAGGGCGAATCGTCAGACCACATCATCATCCCCGGTCGAAAGACAACCGTCATTTCCGTGAGTCCGAAATCGCCGCCTGACAAAATTATGAAAGCGCTGAGCCCTTGAAACTGTGTTTGCATCGGGGAGCGACGCCATTGACCAGAGGAGCATGAAACTGTGAAGGACGTATTCAGGGATATTGTCGGCATGGACGGCGTCAAGGGCGCCATGCTCCTGTCTTTTGACGGAGCGATTCTCTTTGAGGACTACCGGGAGTCGAGCGCCGCATCTCTCGGTCCCAGCGATCGGGAAAGACTCTTGGCTGCACTCGACGGAGTGCGGGAAACCGATGCCGTCTATCGGAACGGCCGCATCTACATTCGTCGGAGCGACATTGGTTTTCTTCTGGTCAACATGTCTGCGGCGACCTCGGTGGCCATGCTGCGGCTCAATTGCGATATTCTGCTTCCGACCTTGAAGCCGACAGCGGAACCCAAAGGTATGAAGCGGTTTTTTCGTAAATGATCATCGTTATCTTCTATCGGCTCTGCATCGACCGATTTAACTTTAAGATCCGGAGTGAAAAAATATGACAGCGGGTCACGCAAAGGTACCTTCTGAAGTCGACGTGCGGATAAACGAGGCGGAAGTCTGCCGCTCAATGGGACTCTACAATGAATCCCTCACCATATATGAGCAGGTTCTCGCAGGCCTACCGGAAAGCGACGGTGAACTCGCCGAAACCGTCAAGAGTAAGATCGCCGACATCCGCAGCGAGATCGCAGCCCGGGAGCAAACCGAGGTCAAGCGGGTCTCCGCCCAAGACATCAGCATGCTCAAGAAAACCCTTTCGAGCCAGGATGCACGTCAGGGCGGCCCGAGCGGGCAGACACTGCTGGACAGTGCCGCCAGTTTTAAAGAGCTGGGACTTTTCAGCGAGGCCATCAACGAGTATGAGAAGCTGATCGTTCAGGGCTACACGCCGGAAAGCATTTCCGCCGATTTTGCCGATTGTCTTCTTAAGCTGCATTCGCCGGACAAGGTGATCGAATACATTACGAAACTGGTCGGCGATCAGGGCCTGGCAAAGGAATACGGGGCGACGGTTCTGTATCTTTTCGGTCAGGAAATGGAAAAACGGGATCACAAAGATCCGGCCTTAGACCTTTACAAGAGCGCGCTCAAGGCCAATCCGGCCGATACCGAAATCCAGAAGCGTCTGGAGGGACTGACGGCCAGTCTGGCTTCCAAGTCGAAATACGACTTGCTGTTGAGGCAGAACCTGGTCACCACCGATCAGCTGCAGAAGGCCTTTGCCCTATCCAAGAAAATGAACAAAAGCGTCGAATTCGTCCTGATCGGTCAATACGGCCTCCGTAAATCCGACATCGGCAAGTCTTTTTCAGCCTACTACGGCTGTCCTTTCCATGAATATGATCCCAATGTAACGACCCCGCACGAACTGTTGAGCAATCTGAAAGAAGCTTTCCTCCTCAACGAGGGCTGGGTGCCGCTCAACTGGGATAAGGATTTCGTGGAGGTGCTGGTCGATGATCCACGCGACCTGAACAAAACCGACAATATAAAGACCCTCCTGAATACACCGAAAATCAATTTTTCGGTTGCGACCAAGGAAGACATCGAGGAGTTCGTCAAGCGTTTTTTTGACAAAGACCGTACGCTGGATGACGACACCGGAGAGGACAATCTTGACAATTTCGACCTTATACCGGATGTCTCCTTCGAGGAAGAGGAAGATGATGAGCCGATCGACGAAGCTGACGAAAGCTCGAGCAAAGTGGTTAAGCTGGTCGACCAGTTCATCATTGCGGCCTATCGCAAGAATGCATCCGACATTCACATCGAACCATCGCCGACCAGCAAGGCGACGACAATCCGCTTCCGGATGGACGGTGTCTGTCAGGAGTACTTGAAAGTTCCGAATTCCATGGCGCGCGGTATTTTGTCCCGCATCAAGATCATGTCGCAGCTGGACATTGCCGAGCGGCGGCTGCCCCAGGACGGAAAAATAAAATTCAAGCGCAAGGGCATTCCGACTTTTGAACTCCGCGTGGCGACTCTGCCGACCACGGGCGGATTCGAGGATGCGGTCCTGCGCATCCTGGCCAAGGCCGGTGCGATGAAGATGGAAGACATGGGGTTAACCGAGAGAAACTTCAATGTCCTGCAGACGATCATCAAGCGACCCTACGGGTTGGTCCTGTGTGTGGGGCCAACCGGTTCAGGGAAAACAACAACCCTGCACGCCGCGCTTGGCTCCATTAACGAGCCGGGTGTCAAAATCTGGACGGCCGAGGATCCGGTCGAAATCACCCAGGCGGGCCTGCGCCAGGTTGAGGCCAAACCGCGCATCGGTCTAGATTTTGCGAAGATCATGCGGGCATTTCTGCGAGCCGACCCGGATATCATCATGATCGGTGAAATGCGCGACAAGGAGACCGCCTCGATCGGCGTGGAGGCCTCTCTCACCGGCCACCTCGTTTTTTCGACCCTTCACACCAACAGTGCACCGGAAACGATCACGCGCTTGCTGGACATGGGACTCAACCCCCTCAATTTCTCCGACGCCTTTCTGGGTGTTCTGGCGCAGCGGCTGGTTCGAAAGCTTTGCAGCAGTTGCGCTAAAGAATATAACCCGGCCAGGGAAGAGTTCGAGGAAATCGTCTCCGATTACGGAAAGAAGTCATTCGAAAAGACCGGAATTCAGTTCGACTCGGATCTGATCCTCAAAGGTCCGGGTAGCTGTGACATGTGTTCAGGAACCGGTTACAGGGGTCGCATGGGGATTCACGAGCTGATGGAGGGCACGGCCGCCATCAAGCGCATGATCAAGAAACAGGCCTCTACCGAAGAACTCTTCGAACAAGCCTCCAAAGAGAACATGACCACCCTGAAACAGGACGGTATCTTGAAGGTGTTCAAGGGTATAACCGATACGCGGGAGGTCCGCCGCGTCTGCATCACTTAGTGTTTCTCCTTGACTGAGCGGCGCGAGGTCGAACCGGTGGCACGTCGGAACAAACGCATGGTGATCGGTACCGAAGAGTGGAAGGAGGTCATTCGAACCGGTGCCGAGCAGTTGGGCGTCACCTTGTCTCGATCCGCAGTCGATCAGTTCGCCATACATGCCCGTGAACTTCTGCTCTGGAACAGCAAGATTAATCTGACAGCCATTACCGAGCCGTTGGCCGTCGCCGTCAAGCATTACATCGACGCCGTTGCGCCTGCCGATCTGATTCCATCGCAGGCCAGGCTTCTCGATATCGGTTCCGGTGGTGGCTTCCCGGGTATACCCCTAAAAATTATGAAACCGTCGTTGAGTCTGACGATAATAGACGCTGCGCGGAAAAAGGTCAGTTTTCTCAACCAAGCCGGACGGACCCTGCACCTCAAAGACTATCGCGTCCTTCACATGCGGATAGAGACAATACGGAACGCTGCAGATACACTGCGGTCGCGCCAAACCCTTGATCCTGCAAAACCGCCGCGGTCCGGCGTGCCTTTCGTCGATGAGGTTGGCGCTTTCGATGTGATCATCAGCCGGGCGCTGGCCCCCCTTGATGAGTATATTATGCTGGCGCTTCCTTTCATCGCGGAAAAAGGCCTCATTTTGGCGCTGAAGGGCCGAATTTCCGAAACTGAACTGGCAACCGCCAGACGCGTACTGAACGCCCTCAGGCCGGTATGGCCAAGAAAATCGTGCGAGCCTGAGCTAACCGTCAGGCGGTACCGGTTGCCCGTATTTGAAAGTGAGAGGAGCATCGTGGCGGTGAATTTTAGGTAAGTCGCAGCAGCGTTTTTTAAAATTTAACCTTTTTTAGAGTCGAGCAGTTCGATAAAACGGGCATCAAGAGTTTCTCCGCGTGCCGTGAGGATAGCGACGGTTGGAGGGCTGCTATGGCGCGGCTCTACCGCGCTTCCGGGGTTCAGGAAGACGACGTTGTTTTTCTCCTCAAGTGACGCGCGATGGGTATGACCGCTGATGACGACCCGAATGCCGGCCGCCTGGGGTTCCAGGTCGAGTAGCTGTATGTCGTGAAGAATATAGAGCGTGACACTGTTTAGAGCGACGAGTGCGGTTGACGGGAGTTCATCGGCCCATGGGCCGCGGTCTGTATTTCCCCGCACCGCTCGGACCGGCGCAACTGTCGCGAGTGCATCGAGAATTTTCGGTTTACCGATATCACCGGCATGAATAATCAAGTCGGTGCCGATAAAAGCATCGATTACCCTGGCATCGAGATATCCGTGGGTGTCGGATATAACGCCGATACGAACAAGACCCCGCGGAGGTTCGCTGGTCATGTTTTGTTATTCCTCTCTTGGGTATCTTACCGCCTGAATATGAAGCAATTTCAAATTTTTCACAACGAGTGGAAAGATTTTTATATAACCATATGAAATAACAGAATAATAGTGGTTATTAATTCTTGACTTTTTAATGTTTATAGGGTAAAATATATAGTCGATTTGCAGTTTGTCAAAGGCAGATAAGACCGGTTGCGGAATGCCTGAAAAGCTCCCGACCCAATGCCATGATCGGCATTACATATACAACCGATTTACAATAATGAGCGAGAGAACATCATGGACAGATTTCAGCCAACCATCGGACCGAGACCGGCTGCCGATGCGATGACATTTACTCATCCCCCATCGATGACTGCGGTGTCTAACGTGGTGACCGCCGATTACGGGAGACTGTCGAAACTCATCGAGAAACAGGTGAACAGGGCCAATGGCCATCATGTCAAAGAGTTTCAATGGCAGTTGAATCAATTCGTTATCGATTTGAAAAAGCAATTCGATCGGGTGCTTGAAGAAAATCAACGTTTGCTGAAAACACTCGAAGAGCTGCAGGGCGGCCAGGATTATCTTCTGCAGCAACTGGAGTTACATCAAAAACGCGAAGAGTTGTCTATTCTGAGGGAGCAGCAAGACGGCAAGCGGATCAGGGAACTTGAGAACAGGCTGTCATTTCTGCTTTTTGAACCGATACAAAACCAACGAATCGCCATCGACGCGCCGGAACTTCGACGGTTCGCCATCCGTCAACAGGAACTCTTAGAGAAGACTGAGGAACCGCAGGAAGTTCAGGGCATGGCCTTGACGCCATCCGAAGACGACCAGGCAGCCGAAACCGCTCGGGGTGATTCTGGCAGTGATGTCGCAGACCCTTTTCCTGAAAGCGAAAATCCCGGTGCAGTTCCACTGCCAGGCACTGTCGAGAATGAAATCTCCTCCACTGATGAATTCGAAACCGCGGGAGAGGTCCCACCACTGGAGGCCCGGGGTGCTGACCTGGTCTCGGATGCACTCGTCGAAGACGTGTTGCCCAGCCAATTAGACGAAGAACCTGTGAATCAGCCACCGGAAGCAGGTGCCGCTGTCGATGAGGAGTCTGACATCATCGATTTGTTGGAGGAAGTGGTTGATACGCATCAGGAAGAAAACAGTCTGCTTTCCGAAGCGGCAGCGAGTGAGGCTTCGATACCCGACGCGAGGGCGCCCGAGTATATGAGTATGGTGGACAAACCTGTTGAAAGTTCTTCTCTAAACACCAACTTCATTTTACAGGATCCGAGTGGAGTGATGATGGAAGCCGGGGAGGCTGATCCTGAAGCGAAGGAAGCAAAGGAAGAGATAGCCTCGATCATCACGCTTCAGGATGAAATTCCTGACGTTCGATCGTTTGACGTCAGCCCGTCTATCGAAGGGGTCGAAGAGGCCAGTGGCCAACTCGTAAAAGAGTTGTCGAACGAATCATTCGGCGAGACCCCTTTGGACGGTTCTAAAAACGCTATTTCACCTGATTGTCCGGTATCCCCCGGAATCGAAGAATGCCTTGAGACGGTCGAGGAAGCCGACACGAATACTTTCGAAATCATCGAACTCAAAGAAGACGCTATTGTCGGGCAGCCGGAAAATGATGCAGCGAAAGCGGTAACCAATTTAACGCATGAACCCGCGACAGCGCTGGTCGAAGAGGCCGTTGTCGAAGCCGCTGGTGAGCCGGTTGTCTCGAATGATACGGGATTTTTATCAAAGGAACAACGCAGGGAGACAACTGAAGCCAAGGCGCATTTTGAAAGCGGCAAACTGGCCTGTGAAAGAAAAGACTATGCAAAAGCGGTCGATTCATTTAACCGGTATCTTGAGCTGTCGCCGAATGATCCGCGCGGACCCTATAACCTGGCGATTCTGCACTATCGGTTGAAAGAATACACCCGAGCTGAGGCAAATGCCCGTAAGGCATTGGATCTCGGTTACACGGCCGCTGATCGTATTATGGCAAAAATAAAAACCAAAACCGAGCTAAAAGCCGAATCGAACATCGCAGTTGAAAAAAGCGTCTCTGATGCCTGGCTTGAAACCGAAACATTACACGATTTATCCTTGACGGAACCCGTCGCCGAATCCGAAGAAAAGGAGGAGGCGTCACACAGCGGCGCTGGGAAATCTCCCGATGCCGGTCTTCCTGTGACGCACGGAGCGGTCTTGGAGGATAACCTTTTTGAACCGGCGAGCATTGACCCATCTCGCGGCGCTATCGATCCGCTGTTCAGCGACGAAACCGCTTCTATTGATGTGGCAGGTGTGACGGCATCGCAGAAGCCTTTTCCGACGGTTCCGGATGAACCGGGCGACTCGGCTGCAGCAAAACAGTTTTTTGCTGACGGAATGGCCGCTTATCAAAAAAAAGAGTACCGCCCGGCGGTCGAGCATTTCCGAGGCTTTGTGGCATTGATGCCGGATGAACCGAAAGGGCACTACAATCTTGCAATATTGCACTACCGTCTCAAGGAATACGAGACGGCCCTCGATTGTGCCAGACGTGCTCAGGATTTAGGCGCCGGGTCTACGCAGAAAATCATTCAAAAAATCGAATCAAAAATTGCACGGCAACGGTCTTTGGACGAGAAGAATGCCGTCGTTGATGCGACACAGCGACTTTTCGAAGACCGGATGAATTTTCCAGTGACCGAAATCGATGATTCGACCGGCGCCGAGGATACCGCGTCGATCTGGGACGCCGATGAGCTGGGAGAGGAAATAAATCAGTCTCTTTTCTCCGTCGTGACAGAAGAAAACCAAAACGGCAAAAAGGACGATTTGATCGTGTTCGACTCGGCGGCGCTGGATGACAAGAACTTTGCCGAAGATGAGGCGGCCGGCTCTTCAACCACAGTGCCCGACGAAGGCGATCCGGAGCAGTTTTTTCAGAACGAACGGCTTATAAATATTTTTAAACTCGGCCAAATAGCCATTGACAACAAGGAGTACTTGAAAGCGATCCAACATTTTACAAAGGTAACGCATCTTGCGCCCCAGGATCCCAGAGGATATTACCACCTGGCCGAGGTGTCATTCCAGCTGCGGTTTTATGAAACCGCGCGCCAACACGCTAATCGGGCCATCGAACTCGGTTCGGCTGCTGCAAAAAATATTCTGAGCCAAATCGGCGCTCTTCAAGTGCCGGCCTGATCCTTAGGGCTCACTCAAAAATAACGTCACGTTCTGGACGCCGATGCATCCCGTCCGTCCGCGTTGCGAAAACTCGGAATATCCAGATATTCCTGCGTTTTCGCGCCTTGCCAGCCGGGCGCCTCAACGACCAAAATTGCGACCTTATTTTTTCGTGAACCCTTAGGCCCTTATCATCGACCATCCGGAGGCAGCCGGTAGGTTTGTTGGCTGCCTTTTTCCCTTCCGGCCCGGATTCTCTTCCCCCGGTTTTCCTCTTTTCCGATTGAACATTTCAGATTGATGCCTTATATTCAAGTCCATCGAAAAAGCCAGATTTGCATGGTAAAAAACCAATTTGAACCTTCCGGCACCTCACGGGAGGGTACCCGGTAAATACC
>JARFQH010000089.1 GCA_029287875.1 Desulfobacteraceae bacterium
GACCAGTTCCGGCCGGCCCTCATAATAGTGCCGCTTGTCGCGAATCGGTTCGAGGGCCTTGATCAGGTTGCCACCCATGATTTTCTTACAGTCGACGCACCCGATGCCGGCCGAACGGCACTGGCTCTCGATGTCGGCCACTGTGGCCGGATCGGTATACATCTTGTGAAAGCTGAAAACGTTGCACACATCGGGGTCGCCGGGGTCGCTGCGCCTCGCCCGCTGCGGGTCCGTGATCATCTGGGCCACTTTGGCAGCGATTTCATCAGGTCCATCAGACAGATAGATGGCGTTGTTGTAGCTCTTGCTCATTTTACGCCGGTCGGTACCGAGGATCTTGGGGGTCTCGGTCAGCAGCGCTTCAGGTTCGGGGAAAACGTCACCATAGAGAAAATTGAACCGACGCGCGATTTCACGCGTGATCTCGACATGCGGGACCTGGTCGACCCCGACCGGAACACCGGCCGGTTTGTACATAATGATGTCGGCGGCTTGCAACACCGGATAGCCCAGAAAGCCGAAAGTCGACAAGTCCTTGTTGCTCAGCTGAAGGATCTGGTCCTTGTAGGTCGGGTTCCGTTCGAGCCAGGGAACCGGTGTTATCATGGAGAGCAGCAGGTAGAGCTCGGCATGTTCTTTTACCCGCGACTGGACGAACAGCGTGCTTTTTTCGGGCGAAAGGCCGACGCTCAGCCAGTCGATCATCATTTCGCGGATAAATCCTTTGATATGTTTCGGTTTCTCGTAGTCGCTGGTGAGGGCATGCCAGTCGGCAATAAAGAAAAAACAATCGTATGTTGCCTGCATCTCGACCCAGTTGGCCAGAGCGCCCAACAGATTGCCGAGATGAAGGGGTCCGGTTGGTCGCATGCCGCTGAGGACCCTCTTTTTTTTCGTCATATCCGATCTCCTGTCCGCAAGTATCGTCGTACAAATTGAATCTCGTCGTTTTTGGTTATCAGCCTCCCGTTAAGCTTGGCATTTAAAACGGCCCGCAAAATTTCGCGGAAGATCGGGCCCGGCTTCAGTCCCATTTTTTTAAGGTCTTCGCCCTTCAAGGCTACCGTAACGTAGCGCAGTCCGGTAATGAACTGCGATATAGCGCGCTTGACATCCTCCCGATCGGTCGAGGCCATCATATAAAGGACCAGTTCGGTCTTGAACGCAGAAAGTTTATTGTAGAGGGTGCTGCTTTTTACCGGTTGATTGCGTTCGAGCCAAGCCAGACATCTCTCGGCCGCAAACCGTTCGGAGAGAAACAGTTTACGGTAGCGGGGTGCCAGTTCAAACCGACGACACATTTCTGCGGTTACGGTGGCGTCACAATTGCGGATGATCGCCAGAAAATAAACGGACCACTTCATATAAGATTCTTCGATAAAAAGCAAATCATACCAGGCGAGGACTTTCTTCACGGCATTGAAAAGTGCGGTCATTTCCGTTGTCAGCGCGATCGATGGGTGGATGACCTGCAAGAGGTCATATTCATGCAGCCGGACGATCGCCGGTGTCGGGTTTTCCTCCTCGAGAAGCTGGCGCAGTTCGGCAAAAACCCGTTTTCCGCTCAGCCGTCTAAAAAAATCCATTTTAACGGCGTTGGTGATCAAGCCGGAGGTCAATTTGCCGATAGTAAATCCAAAGCGCTGTTCGAAACGGATGGCACGAAAAACACGCGTCGGGTCCTCGACAAAGCTCAGGTTGTGGAGCACTCGGATCGTTTTTTCTTTGATGTCCTTTTGTGCGGCAAAGAAGTCGATCAGAATTCCGAATTTATTCGAATTAAGCTGAATGGCCAAGGTGTTGACGGTAAAATCCCGTCGGAACAGGTCGAGTTTGATGGAGCTCATTTCGACAATCGGCAAGGCCGCCGGGAAGCTATAGTACTCCATGCGGGCCGAAGCCACATCGATTTTGAATCCATCGGGAAAAATGACAACCGCAGTGCCGAACTTGGCGTACGTGTGAATTCGAGCCCCCGCCAATTGGGCGAATTTACGGGCAAAGGTGATGCCGTCGCCTTCGATGACGATGTCGATATCTTCGTTGGCGCGGTACAGGAAGAGATCGCGGACAAAACCGCCGACGACATAAGCCGGCTCACCGATCTCGTCTGCAACGCGACCGATTTCATGCAGCATTTCCAATATTCGTGCCGGAAGACGCTCCTGCATAAACTTCAGTACATTGCGGGTACGGGCATGAACCGAGCGGGACGGACGGTCTGGCGTTTCACCGTTTTCCTGAACGTGTTTTCGAACCAGTATATTGAGCAGGTCGGTCCGCGTGATGACGCCCAGGATTTGTCCATTTTCGACGACCGGCAGAACCCGCTGTTTGTTTTCGATTATTTTTTCCTGAATCTCCATCAGGGTTGCCTGCGGTCCGACAGTCGCCAGTTCCGAGGTCATGTATTCGCCTACCGCCACGTGATCCAATTTGTGGAAAAGGGCTTTTTCAATCACCTGACGGGTGATGAAACCGACCGGTGGTCCGCCGTTCGCGTGTTCGGGGGGTGTGTTGGTAACCAGAAGGGCATTGATGTTGTAGCGTGTCAGAAGGTTGCCGGCTTCGCGGCAGGACACTCCGGCTGCAACCGTGATCGCCGGCGCGGACATCAAGTCCCGGGCCAGACGACGGGACTGGATGTTTTTGTACAATAGATCGACCAGGATGTGTTCGACCTGCGGCAGAGTCTTGTCTTTGACTGTGGCTGCGGCCGCATAGGAGTGACCGCCGCCGCCGAATTCTTCGAGAATGGCGGCGGTGTCGACCTCTACAACGCGGCTGCGGGCCGTTATATAGATTTTGTTCTCCATGAGCGCTATGGCAAAAATGGCCTCCAGGTTTTCCATTTTGACCATCTTGTGAACGAGGAAGGCGAAATCGGGCACGAATTTGTCGGTTATTACCACCGTGACGACCACCTCGATGCCGGAGATGGTATACCGGGTTGCGGCCTGGATCATTTCGTTGAGCAGGCTGACTTGCTCCGGACTGATTTCCCGCGACATCAGGTTCGAGACGACATTCAGGTTTGCTCCTTTGGACAATAAAAAAGCAGCGGCGGTAAAATCCTCTTGAGTGGTCGATGGGAAGGTGAATGAACCGGTGTCCTCGTACAGGCCGAGGCACATGATCGTGGCCTCGTCGGGACTGATCTCGATTTTTTTTTCCGCGATGATACCGGCCAGGATGGTCACGGTGGCGC
This sequence comes from Desulfobacteraceae bacterium, assembly GCA_029287875.1. Lineage (GTDB taxonomy): Bacteria > Desulfobacterota > Desulfobacteria > Desulfobacterales > SG8-13 > JARFQH01. The sequence continues at coordinate 3,209 of JARFQH010000089.1, forward strand.
CGGTCAGCCGCAGGACTTCATAGTTGCCCTTTATGTCGTTGGATTGGTTCGGGTGATGGTCATAGATGTGAATGTCGACACCCTTGCGCTGCAGCAGATCGGAAAGCTTTCCGATGCGGTGCGGTTGGCGCGTGTCGACCAGGACCAGACGGCCGATCCGGTCGAGATCGACATCCTTGATGTCGAGCATGTTAAACAGATAAGCCATTGATTTTACAAAGAAATTGCGCAAGTTTTTTTCCTGCGAGCCCGGGAAGACGACCTTGGCGTCGGGATAGAGTTTCTGGGCTGCCAGCATCGATGCCACGGCATCGAAATCGGCATTGATGTGGGTCGTGATAACGGTCAGATCCATGCGATGTCTTTCGGGAGGGTTTATATGCGGCTCAAGGATTTAGAATTACACATACCCCTGCCTTTATCAAGCATGAGGAAAGGTTGAGCCGGTTTAGCCCGTTGAGCCGGTTAGGCCGGTTGCACCGGACGGTGCAGGGAAATGGATGAAAGCCGGTCAATTGGCGGCCGGTGCGGGAGTGTGCACGGCAAAGGGGCTAAAGGCGTTGAGAGCTCAAAATTCCTAGCTGAAAGCTCAAAACCAAATAAAACGCAAAAGCAATACAAGCCTTCTCCACAACTGGTTAAGCCAGTCCAACGGGCACAACCGGCTAAACCGGCTCAACGGGCACAACGGGCTCAACCGGCCTAACGGGCTCAACGGACTAAACGGACTCAACGGACTAAAACAGTATTGTAGTCTGATAGACATTATGTTACAATGTATCTCATTAGTTGCGTAAAAAAAGAGTCGTTTTGCTAATAAAAGGGGGAATCGACATATGCCGGTCTATCTTTGGCAGGGCAAAAACGTTCGCGGCGAAAAAAAGAAAGGCGAAATGGAGTCGTCTTCGGAGGAGATCGTCCGGAGCAGTCTCAGGCGGATGAAGATCGAGCCGACCAAGATTAAGCAAAAGCCGAAGGACCTTTTTGGAAACGTCGCTTTTCTACAACCGAAGGTCAAACAACACGATATCATCCTGTTTGCCCGTCAGTTCTCTACCATGATCGATGCCGGCCTACCCATTATCCAATGTCTGGATATCCTTTACGCGCAGCAGGAGAATGCCACCTTCAAGAAAATGCTCAAAAGCATCAAAGAGTCAGTTGAGGGCGGCGCCACGCTGGCCGAGTCGCTGAAAAAATACCCCAATCAGTTCGACGATCTTTTCGTGAACATGGTGGCGGCCGGCGAGGCCGGCGGTATCCTGGACACGATTTTGCGCAGGCTGTCCGTCTACATGGAAAAGGCCGCCAAGCTGAAGGCCCAAGTCAAGGGCGCAATGACTTACCCGGTAGTGACCTTGATCATTGCCGCCATCGTGCTGGCGGTTATCCTGGTGTTCGTCATTCCGGTTTTCCAGGAAATGTTCGCCGATTTCGGCAGTGAACTGCCGGCGTTTACCCAACTCGTCATCGACGTCAGTAACTTTGCCAAGAAAAACATCATATGGATCGTCATCGGCCTGATCCTTTTTGTCTTCGCGTTCAAAAAGGTATACGGGACCGAAAAAGGACGCGAAATGGTCGATGAAATGGTCCTGAAACTGCCGGTGTTCGGTGCCCTGATCCGTAAAGTGGCCGTCGCGAAGTTCACCCGTACCATGAGTACCATGCTCTCAAGCGGGGTCGCGATACTGGAGGCCCTCGATATCGTGGCCAAGACCGCCGGCAACAAAACCATCGAAAAAGCGGTCTACAGTGTACGGTCCGACATCGCGGAAGGCCGCACTATGGCCGATCCCCTTCAGGAAAGCGGTGTTTTTCCATCGATGGTCTGCCAGATGATCGCGGTCGGCGAATCAACGGGCGCCCTCGACTCCATGTTGGAAAAGATCGCCGTTTTTTACGACGACGAAGTCGATCAGGCAGTGGAGAACTTGACAGCACTGATCGAACCGTTCATGTTGGTTTTTCTCGGCGTGACGATCGGCGGTCTGGTCATCGCCATGTACCTGCCGATTTTTAAAATGGCCGGAACCATCGGTGGCTAACGCGGCCGGCTGATGCCTGCCCGCCGGTAAACAAAGTTGCGAACTTGTTTTTTCAGTAACCCTTGCGGCGGCGGAAAAGCCCGCCGCCTCGCTCCCCCGCAGCCACGGTTAGAAAATTCTCGGTCGTGACTGAGACCACCTGTTAAAGCACCAGCCATGCAAAACTTACCCGTCCACACCGCTTCAAAGCGTGACGAGGATATGCGCTTCAAGTTGAAGTGGTTGATGTTGGCGCGGGTTCTGTTCACGACCCTTCTACTCGGCTCCACGATCGTTCTGCAACTCGGTGTTGCCGCGTCCCCGCTGGCCCCCGGTCTGCTGGTGCTCTATGGCCTGATCGCCAGTATATTCTTCATGTCTTTTCTCTACACCCTCCTCCTCGGCCGGGTCGCAAACACGGTTGCCTTTGCCTACGTCCAGATCGGCCTGGACACGGTGATCGTGTCTTTGGTCATCTATGTGACGGGCAATTACTCGAGCATTTTTTCATTCCTCTACCTGGTGGTCATCATCTATTCGAGCATGCTGCTCTATCGCAAGGGCAGCATGCTCATTTCGCTGCTGTGCAGCGCTCAGTACACCCTTTTGGTCATATCGGAATACAGGGGTGTTTTAAAGCCTTTCGAACTCGAAGATGGGCTGGCGGCCGGAAACGGTGACTTAAACCAGGTCTTCTATAAAATCCTGATAACGATCTTCGGTTGTTTTGCGGTGGCTTTTTTAAGCAGTCTGTTGGCCGAACAGGCCCGCAAATCGCGCAAGGAACTCTGGGCAATGGAAGACCAGGTTCGGCGGGTCGAAAAAATGGCGGCTGTCGGTGAAATGGCGGCCGGACTGGCACATGAAATCAAGAACCCGCTGGCATCGATGACCGGTTCAATTCAAATCCTGCGCGACGGGGTGCACCTCGATCCCGATCATGCCCGCCTCATGCATATCGTTCTGCGCGAAGCCGACCGTCTCAGCTCGCTCGTAAACAATTTTCTGCTGTTTGCGCGTCCGCCCGCCGGCAAGATTGAACGGATCGCACTGGACAAAGCCGTCGCCGAAACCGTGGAGCTGTTCGAAAGAGATGCCAGCTGCCGCGGTCGGATTTCAATTCAGAAGGATTTTAAGGCCGGCTTGTTTGTTGATATGGACCAGGTTCACCTGCGCCAGGTATTATGGAACCTCTTGCTCAATGCATCCGAGGCCATCAACGGCCGCGGAACAATCGCCATCCGCCTCTATCCCACCAAGCCAAACCGGGCGTGCATCGAGGTCACCGATGACGGCTGTGGCATGTCGAACGACACCATCAAATCGATTTTCGATCCGTTTTTTACAACCAAACCAAACGGTACGGGATTGGGGCTCTCCATCGTCCACAGCATCATCGAATCGTATGACAGTCGTCTAGAAGTCGGCAGTCGCCAGGGCGCTGGAACGACCTTTTCTTTCTGCTTAAAACGGATCGACCCGCCGACCGGGGCTTGACACTCTGCCCGTTTTACGATACCAATTCCCACTTATACTTTTAAAATCTGATAAGCTGCGGGCCGGTGCACTCGGGCGAAAACATCCCGCCTCCAAAGTCTCGGCAGCGACTGTGGACCGCGGCCGAGTTGACGATCGAATCACCCGGACCCGCAGAATGCGGTGTTGCAGACAAGGCATGAGTACGGAAAAAACAAGCGATATTCTTGAAAAACGGCGCAGCAAAATCAGCGACTTGCGGGCACAGGCGGTTGACGTTTACCCAAATGATTTCAAAGTGCTCCATACGGTCGCGGATATCATGGGGCAGGTGCAGGAGCCGGCTTCCCACGGCAGCGAGAGCGGTCCGAAATTCGTTGCGGCCGGGCGCATGATGGCCGTCAACCGCTTTGGAAAGGCCGCTTTCGTGCGCTTCAGAGACCACACCGGTCAGATGCAGGCGTATATTCGCAAAGACAAGGTCGGCGACCGGGCCTACGATCTCTTCAAACAGCTGGATATCGGCGATATCATCGGGCTCTCCGGCACCTTGTTCAAGACCAAAACCGGAGAATGGACGCTTTTGGTCGAGGTGTTCGTCCTGCTCTGCAAATCGATTCGCCCCCTGCCGGAAAAATTTCACGGTCTCAAAGATCCTGAGAAGCGCTATCGTCAGCGCTATGTCGACCTGATCATGAATGCCGATGTGCGTAAGATTTTTATACGGAGATCTCAGACCGTTCAGGCGGTGCGTGAGTTTTTCCTGCAGCGCGACTTTCTTGAAGTCGAGACACCGATGATGCAACCGATCCCCGGTGGCGCCGAGGCCGCGCCCTTCAAAACCTTCCACAAAGCGCTGGGCATGAACTTGTATCTGCGCATTGCACCGGAACTCTATCTGAAACGGTTGGTCGTGGGTGGATTCGACCGGGTATTCGAGATAAACCGCAACTTCAGAAACGAAGGCGTTTCCACCCAGCACAACCCGGAATTCACGATGCTCGAATTCTATCAGGCCTACGCCACTTACGAAGACCTGATGGATTTGACCGAGCGGTTGGTGGCAGAGGTGGCCGTAAAGGTCTGCGGTTCGACATCCATTTCCTACCAGGGTCACACCATCGAATTCGGTGGCCCGTGGCAGCGGTTGTCGCTGCTGGAAGCCTTAACCACGATCGGCGGGGTCGAGGCCCGCCTGCTGGAAGACCGCGCCGGACTGCTGGCTTTTGCGGAACGCAGCCAAGTGCAGGTGACCAAGACCGGACGCATCGGTAAGGTGATCACCAAAATCTTCGATGCGTTGGTCGAACCGAAACTGATTCAACCCACCTTCATCGTCGGGTATCCGGTCGAGGTGTCACCGCTGTCCCGCAGAAGTGAGCGCGAGCCCGGCCTCACAGATCGTTTCGAACTCTTCATCGCGGGGCGCGAGATCGCCAACGGCTTTTCAGAGTTGAACGATCCTGCGGACCAGAGAGAACGATTCCTGCAGCAGGTTGCCAACCGCGAGGCTGGAGATGAAGAGGCCCATTTCATGGACGAAGACTACATCGAGGCTCTCGAATACGGTATGCCGCCGACAGCCGGCGAAGGAATTGGTATTGACCGCCTGGTCATGCTTCTGACCGATTCACCTTCCATCCGCGAGGTGATTTTGTTCCCCCACATGAAGCCGGTTGAAAGAGGCAGGGGATAGTCGTCTGACAGCGGCCGCGGCCTACCGATCGGCCTGGAGCCAGTTACCGGACCTCAACGAATATGTCTTTCGAATATTTTATCGGCGGTCGCTATTTGAGGGCCCGACAGAAGCAGGCCTTTATCTCCCTGATTACGATCCTTTCCACAGCCGGTGTCATGGTAGGGGTCATGGCGCTCATCGTGGTGATCGCCGTCATGTCCGGTTTCGAATCGGACCTGAAGACGCGTATCCTGGGCGGTCAGGCCCAGGTTGTCATCATGCGCCAGGGTGGGACATTCAATGATTATCGGCGGGTGGTCACCTATGCCGAATCGGTTGACGGTGTCTTGGCTGCCGCGCCGGTGATTTACGAGCAGGTTATGCTGCGCTCCGCCCGCGGCGTGTCCGGAGCGGTGCTCAGAGGAATCGATCCGAGCAGCGCCGGCAAGGTCATCAAGACGCTGGAGAACATCTCCCTGCCCGCCGGAAGTGTCGCGGCAAACCGTCCAGAGGACACCGCTGCCGGGACACCCCCCATCGTACTGGGAAGAGAACTGGCCCGAAATCTGGGGGTGGTGAAAGGGGATAAGCTCTATTTGATCTCACCCCGGGGAATGCTGTCACCCATCGGGCACGTCCCGGCCATGAAGCAGTTTCAGGTGACCGGTTATTTCGAATCCGGCATGTATGATTTCGACGGCACGTTCGCCTATATCCGCCTTGACGACGCCCAGAAACTGCTGCGCATGGATGATGCCGTATCGGCCGTCGAACTGCGCGTCGAGGATGTCTACCACGCCCGCAAAATCGCCGATAAAATAACCGCCGGTCTTGGTTTTCCTTACTGGGCCTGGGATTGGGTGCGAAAAAATCAAAACTTGTTCACGGCCCTCAAACTCGAAAAGACCGCCATGTTCATCATCCTGACACTGATCATCCTGGTGGCCGCGTTCAACATCGCCAGCACCCTCATCATGATGGTCATGGGTAAGACGCGTGATATCGCCATCTTGAAAGCCATGGGGGCGACCGACCAGAGCATCCGAAAAATTTTCGTGTTCAAGGGAATGACCATCGGCGTGGTCGGCACGACCCTGGGGGTTTTGCTCGGCTCATTGCTCTGCGCCATTCTCAAGCACTACAGTATCGTCGAACTCACCGGTGACATATACTATTTCACCACCAAACTGCCGGTTCGTCTCGAGCTTTTAGATGTCGTGATCATTGTCGGGGCGGCATTGGCCATCTGTTTCGCCGCTACGCTCTATCCGGCACGACAGGCATCCAAACTCGATCCGGTCGAGGCGATTCGCTATGGATAAAACCGGTCCCCTATCCCTTTCCGGTCAGCCGGCCGTAATGGGTGACGCGCTGATGGCCTTGCGGGACCTGAGCAAGAGCTACAACGGCAGCGGCGCCCGGATTGATATCTTAAAAGGAGTCAATTTCGATTTGTTACCGGGCGAGACCCTGGCGGTGGTGGGGGCCTCCGGGATCGGGAAATCGACGCTGCTGCACGTCCTGGGAACACTCGACCGTCCCGACAGCGGTCGGCTGTTCTTTAAGGACCAAGATGTTTTGGGCTATGACGCCAAAACGCTGGCACGGTTCAGGAACGAATCGATCGGCTTTGTTTTTCAGTTTCATCATCTTTTGTCCGAATTCAGTGCACTCGAAAATACGATGATGCCGGCCCTCATACGGGGACGAAGCAAGAGCGCCGCGCAAGATGCGGCCGAGACCATCCTGGTGAGGGTCGGCCTCAAAGATCGCCTTCACCATCGGGTCACCAAGCTCTCGGGCGGTGAACAGCAACGGGTTGCCTTGGCAAGGGCCCTGGTTCTCAGGCCCGCCATTCTGCTGGCGGACGAGCCGACCGGTAATCTGGATCAGGGCAACAGCACACAGGTCCACGAGCTGCTGATGGAATTGAACCGTGAACTTCACATGACCCTCGTTGTCGTGACGCACAATCTGGAACTCGCTGCGCTCATGGCCCGGAGGGTGACGATCGCAAACGGTCAGTTGGTTGACACCGGTTGATTGATGTCGATCTGGGTCCATGCGGCGATGGATGGCGGCCTGAGGGCTCACTCGAAAATAACGTCACACTTTGGACGCCGATGCATCCTGCACGGCCGCGTTGAGAAAACTCGGAATTCCGGATATTCATGTGTTTTGCACCTTACCGGCCGGGCGCTCCAACGCCCAAAACTGCGAACTTATTATTTCGTGAACCCTGCAGGGTTTTCCGGAGGGCTGCCGGATTGAAGGTATGGGGATCATGCTGAAACGCTTCTTCTGGGTAGTGGTTGCCGCCATTTCTGTTTTGCCGGTCACCGTGCTGGCAGCCAGAAAACCGGTCAACGTACTGATATTACCGTTCGAGATCAATGCGGCCGAAGATCTGGCGTATCTCAAGACCGAAATTCCGAAGGTTATCGGCCAAAACCTCACCCAGGAGGGAGCCACGGTTTTGTCACCGCCGGGAGCCTTCGTGTCGCCGACAGGCATACCGGATTTGAGCCCCGCAAACATCCGTCGGACGGGAGAGGAAAGCGGGGCCAACTTCGTGCTCTGGGGAAGCATGACGATGATCGGTCAGCAGTTCAGCCTGGATGTCCGTCTGCTGGAAGTATTCAACCCCAATCCCCCGAAAGTCTTTTCGGTTGTCGGCCGGGGTCTCGAAAACCTGCCGCTGAAAGTCAAGGAACTGGTCAGCGATATCCTGGTGGTGATTTTCGAACAGAAGAAAATATTAAGGATCCAGATCGAGGGCAATGAACGGATTGAAGCCGACGCCATCCTGAAGGTTATCAAAACCGCCCCGGGCGACATCTATTCGGTCAAGAACCTGTCCGACGATCTCAAGGCCATATATGGGATGGGCTATTTCGACGACGTTCGGGTCGAGGCCGAGGACGCACCCGATGGCAAGATTGTGGTGTTTCAGGTCAAGGAGAAACCGACCATCCGTTACATTCGGTTTGAGGGCAATCGGGTGTTCGACGACAAGGAATTGAAAGAGAACCTCACGCTTAAAACCGGTTCGATTATGAACATTTTCCAGATCCAGAACAATGTTCAACGCATCGAAGGGCTCTATAAGGACAAGAATTACCACAACGTCAAGGTGGCGTACAAGATTCAGGAGGAACCCAATAACCAGGCCGATGTGACCCTTGCGATCGAAGAAGGGAAAAAGGTGCGGATCGAGCACATCTTCTTCGTCGGCAACAAGGCCTTCACCGACAAACAGCTCAAAAAACAGATGAGCACCTCGACAAAGGGATTTTTTTCCTTTATCACCGATTCCGGTGATTTGAAAAAAGAGGATTTGGACCAGGATGTCAGCCGCCTGGAAGCCTATTATCAAAATCAGGGCTATATCCGTGCCAAAGTCGGTGAACCGCAGATCGAATACAAAGAAGACGGGATCGACGTCACGATCAAGATCGAGGAGGGGCCGCAATACAAGGTAGGGACGATCGATGTCAAGGGGGATTTGATATTTCCCAGGGAAGTCCTACTCGATAAGATCAAGCTGCGAAAAGAGGAATTTTACAGCCGGACGGTGCTCCGCGACGATCTGCTCGTTTTGAGCGACCTGTATTCGGATGAGGGCTACGCGTTTGCCGACATCACCCCGCTCATCGACGAAAACGCCGAAAAACTGGTGGTCAACATCACCTATCAGTTCGACAAGGGCCAGCAGGTGTACTTTGAAGAAATCACCATCAGCGGCAACTCCAAAACCAGGGACAAGGTGATCCGCCGCCAGCTCGAAGTTTACGAACAGGGGCTCTCCAGCGGTTCCCGTTTGAAGCGCAGTATCCGCAACCTGAACCGCCTCGATTATTTCCAGGACGTGAAAGTGAATACGGTCAAAGGCAGTGCCGATGACAAGATGCTGCTCAAGATCGACGTCGAGGAAAAGTCCACCGGCCAGTTCAGTGTCGGCGGCGGTTACAGCAACACCCAGAAAGTCTTTGTTGTCGGTTCGATTTCGCAGCGCAACCTCTTCGGCCGTGGACAGATTCTCTCCTTGCAGGCCGAAGCGGGATCCGTGGATCAACGCTATCAGTTGTCCTTTACCGAGCCGTGGCTGTTCGACATCCCGCTCTCGGCCGGATTTCGGATATACGACTGGTCGACCGATTACGACTCCTATGACAAAACCAGCAAAGGGGCCTCCATTTTCGCCGGCTACCCGATATACCGGGACACGCGCCTCAGTGCGAGCTTTACCTACGACCGGGCCAAGCTCGACAGCATCGATTTCCTGACCGCACCGGCATCGATCCTGAAGCTCGTCGAGCAGTTCGGCAGCAGCCCCATCACCACCCTGAGCGTTTTGACTTCGATCAACTACGATACCCGTGACCGGATATTTTCACCCACCCGAGGCGCAGACCACCGCTTCAGCGTCGAATATGCGGGGCTGGGCGGCGATGTCGGCTTTACCAAGTACATCGGTCAGCTCTCCTATTACGTCCCCATCATTCGGAAACTCGTCGGTCACGCGAGAGTAAAGGGCGGTTATGTGACTGAAAACAGCGCCGGGGTGCTGCCGGATTACGAACTGTTTTACATGTACGGCTTCGACTCGGTTATCGGCTATGACAGGGACGAAATCCAGCCCAAGGATTTAAGGGGGGATTCGATCGGTGGCGACAAATTCGCTTTCGCCAATCTGGAATTGATTCATCCGCTGTTGCCGAGCTTCGGGCTGGACGGGTTCGTCTTTTTTGACATCGGGGCCATTACCTCGAGTCAGCCCGGGGCCGAACCGCAAAATTTCGATTCCGATTCTCTGCGTAAAAGCGTCGGCCTGGGGTTCAACTGGAATTCACCCATGGGCGCCATCGCTCTGGCATACGGGTTCAAACTGGACAAGAGGGAGGGCGAAAGTTCAGGTGCTTTTGAATTTAATATCGGTGGCGGCTTCTGAAGCGGCCGCAAACGCTGCTTGATTCATGGGCAAGATAGAGATAAACTCCTTCGTCAAAAAATATTTTGTGCAGCCGATCGGCCCGTCACGGACGTCTTTCGCTTAAGAGACCCATCGGTCTGAAGTTGTCTCTCGGGCCGGCCGTGGCGGTGATCTGCTGTCAAGACTCTAAGAAGATGGATTAAAGGGGGAAAAAATGCAACAATACAAAATTTTTGTTTCGGCTTTGACTGTTTTGTTGGTGCTCAGCGGGACCGGTTGGGGAGCTGACGTAGCCAAAATCGGTGTCGTCGACGGCCAGCGCGTGCTGGAAACGTCCAAAGCCGGCCAGGCCGCGCGGGCTCAAATCAAGGAAAGCTACCAGCGGATGGAAGAAGATATGAAGAAGAGGGGCGCTGAATTCGAAGAGTTGAAAAAGCAATTCGAGCGCAATGCCATGGTGATGAGCCAGGAAAAACGTGAAGACTCGCAGAGGGAAATGCAAATCAAGCAAATGGATCTTCAGCAGCTCGGAAAAAAATACAGCGGCGACCTCAAGGAACTTGAGCAAAAATTGACCGACCGCATTCAAAAAGACGTGCTGGATTTGGTCGCAGAAATCGGTAAAGAGGAGGGTTATTTGCTGATTGTCAGCAAACCCGCCGTTCTCTATAACCCGACGGCCATCGACATTACCGATAAATTGATCCAGAAGTACAATGCGAAATATGGCAAAGGTCAAACCAAAGCTTCCAAAAAGAAATAGCGCTCCCTGTTCGTCACCAAAGAGCGGACACCCTGACCAGCTGAAAAGGACGATGCAATGGAGATCCCACTCAAGCGCCTCGCCGAGCATGTCGGCGGGCATGTCAAAGGCGACGGTGATAAGATCATCCGCGGAGTAGCCCCCTTCGAAACGGCCGCCGCCGCCGACATTTCCTTCGCCGACGGACCCAAATTCATCAAGCGTCTGCACCAATGCGACGCCGGTGCCGTTATTGTGCCCGAGGAGACCGATAGCGACACATCGAACCTGCTGCAGGTGGCCAACCCCAAGGCGGCCTTTGCCCGGATCATATCCCTTTTTCACCCTCCGGCGGTTTCATTCGAGGGGATCAGTCCACGAGCCGTTCTCGGTGAAGGCTTCCGCGGTGGTAAAGACATTGCCGTCGCCGCCTCGGTAACCATTGGGAACGGGGTTTGCGTCGGCGACCGGGTCGTCCTGCACCCCGGTGTGGTTCTCGGCGATGAAGTGACCATCGGTAACGACACGATCGTATACCCCAACGTCACCATTCTCGACCGCTGCCGAATCGGAAGTCGGGTCATCATACAGGCCGGTACGGTTATCGGCAGTGACGGTTACGGCTTTGCACCCGATGGCGGGGCCCATGTCAAGATCCCTCACCTGGGTATCGTTCAGATCGATGACGATGTCGAAATCGGGGCTGCGAACACGATCGACCGCGCGACCTTTGGCAAGACCTGGATCCAGAAAGGGGTCAAAACCGACAACCTGGTTCAAATAGCTCACAACGTGACGGTCGGTGAACACACCCTGATCGTCGCCCAGGTCGGTATCGCCGGGAGCACGACCATCGGCCGGCACGTCATTCTGGCGGCCAAGGCCGGAATCGCCGGCCATCTTTCTCTCGGTGACAACTGTATTATCGGCCCCATGACCGGCATCGGTAAATCAGTCGAGCCGGGCCAGATATTGTCCGCCGGGCTTCCGGGGATACCTCACCGACAGTGGCTCCGGATGCAACGGGTGTTGCCGGAATTGCCCGAGCTGAAAAAACGGATCGCCGCCCTTGAAAAAGAGGTGGCGCGACTGACCGGAGAGGTCGAGTGACAGGCGGTCGTCGACGGATCGCCGGCTGAGATGCTCATCGGCGATTCGTTCCTGGCAACAATCCTTTGCCACACGCCCCGGGGGGGAAATGATGCAAAGCGTTTTTGATATTCAAAAAATTCTTGAAATGATGCCGCACCGTTACCCGTTCCTGCTCATCGATCGCGTTATCGAACTGGTTCCGCGAGAAAAGATCGTCGCTCTGAAAAACGTGTCCATCAACGAGCCGTTTTTCCAGGGCCACTTCCCGGGGATGCCGGTGATGCCGGGCGTTCTGATCGTCGAAGCCATGGCCCAGACCGGCGGGGTTTTCTATATCGCCTCCCGGCCGCCGGCCGAAGCGGGGTACATCTTTTATTTCATGGGTATGGACAAGGTGCGTTTCCGGAAACCGGTCGTTCCAGGAGACCAGCTGGTCATCGAAGCGACGCTTCTCAAAATGCGCAAAAATGTCACGAAGATGGCGGCCGAGGCAACCGTAAACGGTCAGCGAGTCGCCGAGGCCGAACTGATGGCCACTCTGGGGGAGAGGAAATGATTCATCCAACCGCTATCGTCAGCCCGAAAGCCGAGATCGATTCTAATGTGGAGATCGGGGCGTATTCAATCATCGGAGACAAGGTGTGCGTCGGTTCCGGGACATCTGTCAGCGCTCACGTGGTGATTGAACCGTATGTGATCATCGGGCCGAATTGTCGTATCTTCCAATATGCCGCCATCGGCGCCATTCCGCAGGATTTGAAGTTCGGAGGAGAAATCAGTTATGTGAAAATCGGGCGCGGATCGATTATCCGCGAGTTCGTCACCATTCATCGGGGGACGACCCGCGGCGGAGGGGTGACCGAAATCGGCGAAGAATGCCTGCTGATGAATTATTCCCACGTGGCCCACGACTGCAAAATCGGCCGCCGGGTGGTCATGGCCAACAACGCGACCCTGGCCGGTCACATCACTATCGGCGATTACTGCACCATCGGGGGTCTTTCGGCGATCCATCAATTTACCAAGGTCGGCGACTATGCCTTCATCGGTGGCAAAACGGGTGTTCCTAAGGACATTCCTCCCTACGTGATCGCATCCGGTGAACGGGCCCGGTTGCACGGTCTCAACCAGGTAGGACTCAAGCGTCACGGCTTTTCGCAAAAAACTCTCGGAGAACTCAAAAAAGCCTACCGCATCGTCTTTCGCATTGGTTTGACGCTCAATCAGGCCGTCGACCGCGTGAAGGCCGAGGTCGATCAAGTCCCGGAAGTGGTCAAATTTATCGATTTTATCAAATCCGCCGAACGGGGCATCACCCGTTGAGGCCAGAAGTGCCGGGCGGTTTGATCCTCCTCGCACCGCAATCTCAGCTGCTGGTCGAGGTACCTGACCGTCGACGGCTGGTTTTGTACCTGGCGAGCATTCTCACCCGGAGCATTCAAACAGGACCAGCCTTATGAGTACAGTCAACGAAAAACTTTGCGTCGGCGTTGTCGGGGTCGGCTATCTGGGTAAATTTCATGCGGAAAAGTACGCCCGCATGGCGGATATCGAACTGGTGGGTGTGGCGGACATCGATGCGGCCGCCGCCGCCGCCGTGGCCGACCGTCTGCAGACTAAGGCGTTCAACCGGCATGCCGATCTCATCGGCAGGGTGGACGCGGTCAGCGTTGTGGTTCCCACCTCGGCCCATTATCTGATTGCCAAAGAGTTCTTGAGCAACGGCGTGGACGTGCTGATCGAAAAACCGATGACCTCCACTCTCGAGGAAGCCGATGCACTTGTTGCGGTTGCGGCCGACCGGGGGCTCATCATTCAGGTCGGGCACTTGGAGCGGTTCAATCCGGCCGTGGTGGCCTTGCGGGACATCGTCAAGCGGCCCCTTTTCATCGAATCGCATCGACTCAGCATGTTCAGAGGGCGGGCCACGGATGTGAGTGTCGTTCTCGACCTGATGATTCACGACATCGATCTCATTACCAACTTTGCCCAAGCCGAACTGATCAGCGTTCACGCTGCCGGTGTTCCGGTGGTTTCCGGAGAGGTCGATATCGCCAACGCCCGGCTCGAGTTCGACAGCGGATGTGTCGCCAATGTTACGGCCAGCCGGATTTCGATCAAGGACGAACGTAAGATCAGACTCTTCCAACGGGACTGTTACACGTCGGTCGATTTCGTCGATCATCGCATCACGGTGATCAGAAGAGAGGGCCACGATCCGAGCAGCCTGATCCCGGGCATGGATATTCAGCAGCTCTCGTTTCCACAGGGAGACGCACTGGATGACGAACTGAAGGCTTTCGTCCAATCGGTTCGAAACCGCAAACCGCCGCAGGTCGACGGCCGTGTGGGGCGCGACGCACTGCGGATCGCCTTGGATGTGATGGCACAAATCAACAGCAAAATCGACCGCTACCTGAGCCTAAACCACTCATGAAGGCTCCTTCCGGACAAGCATGCGTCATGATCGTGGCCGGTGAGGCGTCCGGTGACCAGCACGGGGCCAAGCTGGTCGCAGAAATGCGGCGGTCGAACCCGGCTATTTTTTTCTGCGGGATCGGCGGCAAGGCCATGGCATCGGCCGGGGTACGCATTTTGGTCGATACTGCCGACCTGACTGTGGTCGGCATCACCGAGGTCATTGCCAAACTACCGGTTGTCTACCGCTCTCTGGCGGTGGCCAAAAAGCTGCTTCAAAGTCTCAAACCCGATCTGCTGATTCTAATCGACTTTCCGGATTTCAATCTGCGGGTGGCGGCGGCCGCGCGGAAACTCGGCATTCCGGTCTTGTACTACATCAGTCCTCAGATTTGGGCCTGGCGGCGCGGACGGGTCAAGAAAATCGGCAAACTGGTCAGCCATATGGCCGTCATCCTGCCTTTCGAGGCCGATTTCTACTCGGCTCACGACATTCCGGTGACCTTTGTCGGCCACCCGCTGCTTGACCGCATTACCGGAGACGAAGAAGAAGGTGACACGGCCGAGGATTCCGCGGAGCATACCCTTATCGGACTTCTGCCCGGCTCGCGCGAGGTGGAGATCAAACGGCTGCTGCCGGTCATGCTCGACGCGGCCGAAAGGATGCACAAACAAGATCCCAGGCTGAAATTCGCCGTCTCGGTTGCGCCGACCGTCCAAAGAAAGATGATGGAGGCGATGATCAGGGGCCGGGGCAGGGACGGTTCGATCAGCCTTTCTGAAAAACCGGTCGAGCGGCTTTTCGGAAGGTGCCGCCTGATCGTGGCGGCCTCCGGCACCGTCACCCTGCAGGCAGCCATCGCCGGCACACCGATGGTGATCATTTACAAGGTTTCTCCGATCAGCTACTGGCTGGGAAGGGCCCTGATTCGGGTCGACCATATCGGACTGATCAACTTGATTGCCGGACGACGTCTTGTTCCCGAACTGATCCAGGGTCAGGCAACCGCGGAAAGCATCAGCGATCAGGCCTTCGACTTGCTGGCGGACGACGAGAGACTCGCGCAGTTGAAACAGGATCTGTTGACGGCCGGGCGGGTGCTGGGAGAGGCGGGCGCTTCGCGGCGGGTGGCGCAGATCGCCCTGGGTTTGATGAGTTGAGCCAGAAGGTGAAGTGAAGAAAATGTCGAGATTCCGAATCCAAAACCGTCACCGGCAGTTGTTTGCATTGGTTAAGGAGAACCGCGCGCGGCTCCTGCTGGCCATGGCCTGCATGCTCGTTGAGGCGGCCGGTACGTCGACCGCCGCCTACCTCGTCAAGCCGGTTCTGGACGACATCTTTATCAACAAGAACGCCCGCATGCTCATGTATGTCCCGCCGGCCGTCATCGGCCTTTATCTGCTGCGCAGCCTGGCAATGTTTTTCGGGGATTACTGCATGAGCTTCGTCGGTCAGGATATCATCCGCCGTCTGAGAAACCAACTCTACGACCGCATTCAAGATCTCCCGATCTCCTTCTTCGGCAAAGAAACCACCGGCGTCCTGATGTCGCGCATCATCAACGACGTCAATTTCGTCAGGGACATGGTCTCCACAACCATTACCGGGTCCTTGCGCGACTGTTTCACCATCGTGGGCCTAATTTTCGTGATTTTCTACCAAATTTGGCAATTGGCAGCCTTTGCCGTTCTCGTGCTGCCGGTAGCTTTTCTTCCGATCGTATTCTTCGGGCGCCGGGTGCGACGGACGAGCACGGGATGTCAGGAGGCGATGGCCGACCTCAGTGCTCTCATGCACGAAACCTTCGCCGGCAACAAAATCGTCAAGGCCTTCGGGATGGAATCATACGAGAAGAGGCGATTTTTTGACAAAACCCGACACTTGTTTCGACTGGAGATGAAAGAGACCAAGGCGCGGGTGATTACCAGCCCCATCAACCTCTTCCTCGGCGGCCTGGCGGCGGCGCTGATTATCTGGTTCGGTGGCTCCCAGGTGATTGCCGGCAGCTATACCGCCGGAACATTTTTCTCCTTCTTAACGGCGGTGCTGCTGCTTTACAAGCCGGTGAAGGATTTGAGTAAATTCAACAACTCCCTTCAGCGCGGCCTTGCGGCTACTGATCGGGTGTTTGATGTTATTGAACGGGAATCAGAAATTGCAGAAGATTCCCAGCCGGTCGACCTCATTAACAGGCCCCACCGGTTGGTATTCGAACGGGTTTATTTCAAATACGAAGACGATATGGTTCTGCAAGATATCGATCTGGAAGCAGAAACCGGTCAGGTGCTGGCTCTCGTCGGTATGAGCGGCGGCGGCAAAACTTCCCTGGTCAATCTCATTCCTCGCTTCTATGATATCTCTCAGGGCGCGATCACCATTGACGGGATTGATATTCGTAAAGTTTCCCTGGCATCCCTGAGGCGGCAGATTGCCATCGTGACCCAGGAACCTATTCTTTTCAATGATACCGTCCGCAACAACATCGCCTACGGACGGCCCGAGGCATCTGAAAAGGAGATTGTCGCCGCCGCCAAGGCGGCCTTCGCCTATGATTTTATCCAGGATTTCCCTCACCAGTTCGACACCAAAATCGGTGAACTGGGCGGGCGACTGTCGGGAGGCGAAAAGCAACGGCTTTGCATTGCGCGAGCGCTTTTAAAAGATGCACCCATACTGATTCTCGACGAGGCCACGTCTTCTCTCGACACGGCAGCGGAAAAGGTCGTTCAACAGGCACTCGAAAACCTCATGCGCGGGCGGACGACGTTCGTTATCGCCCATCGCTTGTCTACCATTCTCAAGGCCGATCAAATCATTGTTTTGGTGAACGGACGAATAAGGGAAGCCGGCAGCCATCAAGAGCTTTTGGCCCTACAGGGTGAATACTATCGTCTATACCAGATGCAATTCAGCGACGAAACAGCCCATGGTTAGCCGCAAAACAACGCACGTCCGGATGCCCGGAGCAGCGACCGGAGTGACAATGCCGGCTCGTTCGGTCCGCGGATACCCTTATATCGAAAGTAAAAACACGTCTGCCGGCAGAATCTTGTCCCATTCTTACGACCATGAAAATCAATTCGATACTTAACCGTTATATCCTCAGAGAGCTCTTCGCGCCTTTTGGTGTTATACTGATTTTTTTTACATTTGTATTTCTAATGGCGGAGATGCTCAAAATAACGAATCTGGTCGTCAATTACAGTGTCGGTCTTTTCACTATTCTACAAATCTTGGCTTTATCCACCCCGTTTTTCTTCATGTTTGTCATTCCCATGTCGGTCATGATGGCGATACTTTTGACATTCTTGAGGATGTCCAGCGACAACGAAATCATTGCCGTTAAGACCGGCGGCATCAATCTCTACCGGTTGCTGCCGCCGGTCTTCATCTTTTGTCTCGGTGCGTATCTGCTGACCTTTTTTTTCACTGCTTACGGGGCACCGAAGTCCCAAGAGGCTATCAAGGATCTGACCTACAGAATCTTTTCCCAGAACATCGAGATCGGCCTTAAACCGCGCACATTCAACGACAGCTTCAAAGATGTCATGCTTTACATCAACGATATCGATTTGAAAAACAAGGATCTTATCGATGTCTTCATCGAGGACAAACGGGAAAAGGACTTGGTGACCACGGTTGTGGCGCCGCGAGGTATTCTGTTCAAAGAAAAGGATACCTTGGTTTATCATCTCAGGCTCTTCGACGGGCGGATCAATCAAGTCAGTCTCGAAAGCCGCTCCGCCAATTCGGTAACCTTTAAAACTTACGACGTTCGCCTCGACCTGGAAAAAGCCCTATCGAACTTTGAGAGGATGGCCAAGAGATGGAAAGTAATGACATTGCCGGAACTGAACCGATACCTAAAGGATGCCGGAAACCATTGGCAAAAAAAAAACATGCTGGTCAGGTTCCACAACATTATTGCCATGCCGTTTGCCTGTTTTGCGCTGGGCATCTTGGCGGTACCCCTCGGCATCCAGTCGAAGTCTGAGCGTCCGTCGCTCGGTCTCGTGGTCGGTTTAGTCTTCTTTTTGATATATTATCTGCTGCTCTCCGCAGGGCAAATCCTGGGCGAAAGTGGCCGTGTTGCGGCGCCATTGGCCATATGGGCACCGAATGTCGTCATGGGGGCATTCGGGTTGTTTTTGCTGATCGGATCTGCGCGGGAACGGTCGTTCCGGATTGCCGCGCCGATCTATCGTCTGTGGCATATGCTGAGCCGGACGGGTGATAAAACACCCTGAACGGTCCGGTCGCGGCCGCCGGAAAAATTCATTGCAACCCCGACGGTCCTCAACCGACGGCGGGTTGTGACGTTATTTTTGAGTGAGCCCTAAACAAGCCGGCACCTATTTAGCATGCTAATTCTCGATCGATATTTCATTCGAGAGGTATTCAAGTTTCTCGGTATCATCCTCGTTACCGTCATCAGCATATTCCTGGCCGTAGAATTTTTTGAAAAAATTGACGATTTCATCGAAGCGGGGGTATCAATGCAGCGGGCGGCTGTATATTTTCTGCTGCGGATCCCCTTTGTCCTGGTGCTGCTTTTTCCAATGGCCATCTTTCTGTCGTCACTGATCGCTCTGGGATTGATGAACAAGCGCAATGAACTCCTGGCCTTGCGCAGCGGCGGCGTCAGCATGATCTTTTTTCTACGATCACTTCTTTCCTTGGGATTACTCTTTTCTTTGATGCATTTCACGATATCCGAAATCCTTGTTCCGATCAGCTCCGGTAAGGCCAACCAAATGTATACCCGCGAGGTCGATAAGAAGGAAGCTCTGGCGTCAAAAGAAAAAAACATTTGGATCAAGGGCAACCGTAGGATTTCCCACATCAAGTATTACAACCCATCGACGCAGACGATATCCGGCATTACCATCTATTACTTCGACGAGAAGTTCAGTCTCATCCGCCAAATTGATGCCGCTTCGGCAACCTTCAAGAACGGCAAGTGGGTTTTCCGGCATATTCTCGAACAATCGTTGTCTCCGGAAACGGGTGAATACAACACCGCCTTTCATGAGCAGTGGGACGGAACTCTGGAGATTTTTCCCGAGGATGTCGAAGAAGTGTCCAAAAAGTCTGAGGAAATGAATGTGTTGGAGCTTTGGGAGTATACCGACACAGTCGATAAGGAAGGCTACGATGCAACCCGCTACCGAGTCGATCTGCATGCGAAAATGGCACTGCCCTTCGTCAGCATTATCCTCTGCGTCTTAGCGCTGGGAATCGGAGTGAAACGGAAATATAGGGATAACCTTTTCAGCGTCATCGCCATGGGGATCGGAGTGGCCTTCCTCTACTGGATTTTGAACAGTTTCTGCTTGTCCCTCGGATACGGTGGTGTCCTTCCGCCCATTGTTGCAGCCTGGGTTGCCAATTGTGTTTTTGCGTGTGCCAGCGTGGCGGCCCTGGCGAACCCGGAATAAATGACGCGGATTGTCGTGACAAAGATAAAAGGGGTCCGGCTTGAGACATAAAATTCAACAGGTGATGAACTCGGATGAGGCCGGAGGCAACAGTCAACTGGCTGCCGGACTCCACCTTTTATCGCGGCTTTACGGTGCAGCGATGCGCTTGAGAGCCCTTGGATACCAATCCGGATGCTTAAAGACCAATAATCTCCCCTGTAAGGTCATCTCTATCGGTAACCTTGCCGTCGGTGGCACCGGTAAAACTCCGATGACAATTCATCTGGCGGAAATGCTTGACCGCCACGGATTCAAGCCGGTGGTCATCAGCAGGGGATACAAAGGGGAGGCCGAGAAACGTGGTGGCATTGTCAGCGATGGCCGCACTTTTTTCATGACCGTCGAGAAAACGGGAGACGAACCCTTGATGATGGCACGGCGCCTGCAAACGATCGGCGTTCCGGTGGTTGTCGGCCGTGACCGCTTCCAATCCGGAATGCTTGCGTTCAGAACGTTTCGACCCGATGTGATCCTTCTCGATGACGCCTATCAGCATCTAAGGTTGTGGCGGGACCTCGATTTGGTCCTGCTGGACGGAACCCGTCCATTCGGCAATACGCATTTGTTGCCGCGGGGGATCCTCAGAGAACCGGTAGCCGCTCTCGACCGAGGTGACATATTCGTCCTCACCCGAACCGATAAAGACGAAACGGATGCAATTGAGCGGTTACGTCATATCGTAGGGAATCGACCGGTCTACACCGCCTCTCATCATCCCTTTCTGTCGCGATGGCTGCCGGCCGGCTCGCGTTACCGGTCACTGCCGGTCGATGAGAGGACCTCATTTGACCGACAGTCGCTTCGGGGCAGAAGGGTGTTCGGCTTTTCAGGTATAGCGGGTAACGACGGTTTCAGAGAGACGCTCGAGTCGCTCGGATGTGTTCTGACGGGGTTCATCGGCTTTGCAGACCACCACCGGTATTCGGACGATGATGTGGCGATCCTGCTGCATGCTGCCGGTCGGACTGGTGCCGACGTGGTCTGCACGACCGAGAAGGACTACATTCGGCTTGCCCGCCGAATGCCGTGGCCGGTCGATTTGGCGGTGATCGGTATTAAAATGTCTCTGGGAAGCCATCAGACGACATTTGAGAATGATGTCATCAGCCGCCTCGGCAATGATGCAGGCACTTAAAATGTGCAATCGATACCGTCCATTTTTTGTCGGCTGTGACCAGATTGTGACCGACTCGGCCACGGATTGAAACTTGGACTGTTTTATTGTATAAAAGTCGTTTGTTTTTTTGATTCAAACGACGGCGACGGCCAATTTTTCAACGGTGTGCGAAGATGATTTTTAGTTCCGTTATTTTCCTTTTTTTATTTCTGCCGATAACTCTGGTTCTATATGCTGTCGTCGGACCGAAATTTCGAAATGCTTTTCTGCTTCTAGCAAGCATCCTTTTTTATGCTTGGGGAGAAAAGATCTTCACTCTGATCATGCTCGCTTCCATCACCGCCAATTATTTCGTCGGTTTGGGAATCGATCATTTCAGGGGCCGCGCGTCGGCTAAAATATTTTTAATCGGCGGGATTGTTTTCAACGTCCTCCTCTTATCCGTATTCAAATACACAAACTTTGCCACAGATAATCTTAACCTCATATTGGAGCCCGTTGGCCTTGGTCCGATAGAAGTTGCGCCGGTTCACCTTCCCATCGGCATATCCTTTTTCACCTTTCAGGCAATGTCTTACATAATCGATGTTTGGCGTCGGGATGCCGAAGTCTTGAAAAGCCCGATCAATATCGGGTTGTATATCTCTCTTTTTCCTCAACTGATTGCAGGCCCGATCGTCAGGTATCATGACATTGCACAACAGATCGTGCGACGTCACGTCTGTCCCCGGGATTTTGCCGAAGGGGTTGAGCGATTTATCATCGGTATGGGCAAAAAGGTAATAATTGCCAATCAGGTCGCTATTATTGCGGATAAAGCCTTTGCACTGCCGCCATACTCTCTGTCTCCCTTTTATGCCTGGCTCGGGTCAATCTGTTTTGTTCTCCAGGTTTATTTTGATTTTTCGGGATATTCGGATATGGCCATCGGCCTTGGCCGTATGTTC
>JARFQH010000108.1 GCA_029287875.1 Desulfobacteraceae bacterium
GAATGTGCCACCCACCAAAAAGGTTTGTAACCAATAGAAATAAATATGAAAATAGAGTTATCGGTCGATTCAAGGGTGACGGCACAAACGTTGCGTTGCATTGCTTGCAACATTTTGTGCGCCGGCAATGAAGCGCTTGAAAAACAAAAATATATAATAATAAATTTGTGTTATGTAATGGTTCGTTTAGTGTTGCAGGATGTTGCGCAACGTTTGTTGCATTAGGGGCAGGGGCAACGGTCCGGGATCGGCCAGGTTTGATCACCGATGCAAATGCTTAATCCGTCCGCTTTATCTTCCAGGTAGGGGCTAATGGCCAGCAGCGCACGGTCGGTGAACTTGATGCGCGCATCGCCGCTGTTGTGGTAAAGTTGATCGGAGTCGACGAACAGCGCCGCCGGATCGAGTAAAATGGTTTCGCCGGTGTTGAGGTCGAGCCGAAGAGGAATTTCCGGGCTGACCTGGACGATGAACAGCGGGGTGTCTTCATAAGGAAAATAGACTTTTTCAATAACATCACCACGCACCTGGGTGACAAAATAGCCATCCTTGTCCCGCCGGATCGAGCGGTTGAAATGGTCGATGATGCGCTTGTGCTCGAAGCGGCCGTGGCGATTCTGCCAGCGGCCCCGGCCGTCCATCCAGAAGACGGCATTCTCTTTGGGGATGACCACTTCGGTCAGGCGGGCATCCTGGGTTGACGGGGCGTTTTTTTCCATTGGATGAGATACTATCTCAATCGTCACGGCTTTTCAAGGAGATGCGGCCGGTTCGGGTCTGTTTTGGCAACACTGGCGGTCATCGGTGATGCAAAAGGCTACTCTTAATTAAGCTATTGACATTTATATAAAAAATATCGATTCCGCTGACGGGACGACAATGGATAGTAGCCGTTTTAATCGCTTTTGATGGTGATCTTCAAGAAGGGAGGCACTCCAAACGGAGTTGGGTTTTATTCAATTGGTAATAATTTCAATAGGTAAATCAGATTCTTCAATGTTGGGAACAACTTGGCAGGCACTTTGCTTTTTAGCGGTGGTGAATACCCCATGAACAAAGGAGGGCATTGCCATGAAGGCCACGAAAAAGAGAAAACCGGTTTCGCCCAATAAACGAGCGGTCTGTTTCAACATTCTCGAGGACCGCTGCATCTGGATGAAGGCCGGTGTCATCAATTACCGTATCTGCGACAACGCCTTTGACTGCAACGCATGCGCCTTTGACAAAGCCATTCGTCAGGCCATGAAGGTCGACCCCCTGGTCGACAGCCAAACGCTTGCCCCCAAATGGGTGGCGCATCTAATCGAACGGTATGACGGCGCCAATCGCCCCTGCCGGCATGCATTGACCGGTCGGATCGCCGCGCCCAAAACCTGCCCCTACAACTACGAGTGTTATCATTGCGCCTTTGACCAGATGCTGGACGAGGTGGATCTGGCTGCCGATTTGGGGATACCGGTCTGCAAGGAGGTGTCCGGATTTAAAGTCGCCGACGACTATTACTATCATATGGGCCACAGTTGGGCCCGTTTTGAGCATGGGGGGCGAGTCAGGATTGGCCTGGACGATTTTACCGCGCGGGTTTTCGGTGATCTGGACAGCCTCGACCTTCCCCCTTTGGGCGCCGGGGTTCTGCAGGACCGGGTCGGGTGGACATTCGGGCGGGCCGAGCACCGGGCCGCGGTGCTGTCTCCCGTTACGGGAACCGTGCTGGCGGTCAATCATCCTGCTCGAGAGCATCCGCAGCTCGTCAATGAGGATCCCTACGGCCGCGGGTGGCTCTTCATCGTGGAACCGGACGTTCCCAAACGCAATCTGAAACGATTGTTCTTCGGCAAGGAGAGCGTCCAGTGGATGGATCAGGAAAGCCGGAAACTGCTCGGCCTGATGGGGCCGTCCTACGCAAGCCTGGCCGCCACCGGAGGAACTGTCGTCAGGGATATTTTCGGCACCTTCGACCAGCTCCAATGGGATACGCTGGTCTCCCAGTTCCTCCACACCACCCGAAAACAGCCGTGACCCTGACGCAATTGTCGGGTTGCCTGTGGGAGCGGCTTCCAGCCGCGATAAATGGGCTTTGGAAGTCGGTGTATCGCGGCAAGATGCCGCTCTTATCAGTCGATCCCAAGGCGATTTCATTCGAAAATCGAAAATTGGATCAAGGTGGTTTGGTAACGGGGCCACCTTGCCGCAGGGCACGGTGCAGGGCGGTACGGCAGTAGCGGCAGAAATTAAAAGTTGTTTGATCCAGTGTGTCCACGCCGCCGGAAAAATGCATGAGGCAGCGGTCATCGTCGCAGTGCAGCAGATTCAGCAGATGCCCCAGTTCATGCAGAGCGATTTTGGCCACCCGCTCCAGAACCCGGTCGGAGGGCGGTGAGGAACCGTCCGCGTGGCTTTCCAGGCGAAAAAGGGAGACTATCGCCACCCGTCCGTTTTGACGGGCCTCACCAAAGACGTGCGTGAAAAGGGGGATGAACAGGTCCACATCAAACAGGGCGATGACCTTGAAATAGTTCTTCAAGGGGATGGCTTCAATGGCCTGGATGAGGCTGGCGGCATTGTACTGCAGCCGTCCTGGGTCCAGGGTGTCGGGGGGGATTGTTCTGGGAGGCAGTGTTTCCGCCGCAAGGTTCAGGTAACCGGAAACATGCGCGGCGATGACCTTGGCGGCGGTGGTCGGGACACGCTCGAAAGGGACCACGGCGACAACGGGCGTCGCCCGATTCGGGTTCGTGGTTCCAGTCATGTTCTACCGTTTTTCGCCGTCATCGGGTTTCAACTGGTATCGCCTGATTTTTTTATGCAGGGTGACGCGGTTGATTTCCAGGGCTTTGGCCGCCTGGGTGACATTCCATCCATGCTGGTCCAGAATCCTGCAGATATGATATTTTTCCATCTCACGCAAGGATGGCCCGGGGGGGGCGGCCGCTGGGGGGGGCCGCAGGAAGGCGAAATCCGACTCGTTCAGGATACGTGATTTGGCGAGCACCACGGCCCGTTCGATGGCGTTTTCCAATTCCCGTACATTGCCCGGCCAGTCATAGGCGTTTAGGATTCTGGATGCATGGGGCGAGATGCGATCCACCCGTTTGGTGGTCTCGTGGCAGAATTTTTTCAAAAAGTGCTCCGCCAGCAGCTGGATATCCTCCCTGCGCTGCCGCAAGGGGGGGATCTCAATCTGAATCACATTGATGCGGTAGTAGAAATCCTCCCGGAAGTCCCCGGCATTGATCTGTGCTTCCAGGTTCCGACTGGTTGCCGTAATAAGTCTGAAATCCACCGTCACCGGTTGGCGGCTGCCCACTTGGGTGATCTTTTTCTCTTCCAGGACCCGCAAGAGGTCCACCTGCATTTTCGGACTGATTTCACCCACCTCGTCCAGAAAGAGCGTTCCGCCATCCGCCGACTCGAAGAGTCCCATGCGATCCCGATCCGCACCGGAGAACG
>JARFQH010000217.1 GCA_029287875.1 Desulfobacteraceae bacterium
GACCAAAACGCTCAACTACATATGGGCCAATCGCCTGCCCAAAGAGGCCATCCAGCCGAATGCATTCACAGGCAACGCCATGATGATAGCTGTCGAGAGCGGAGACGAAAAGGCCGGTCAATGGATCTCCGTACGACGCAACATTATTGAAGATTATCGACGGGCTTTCGGCGAGGATCCACCGAATGTGGGCGCGATCGCGATCATGACTGACACCGATCAGACCAAAGAGTCGGCAATTGCCTGGTATTCCGAAATTGAAGCCCGTCGACAATAAGTCCTTTTCCTGGACGTCATCCCTGTCGCGACAAGCAATTTCTTTTTTTGAAGATATAATTAAGATGGAATCTTTATCTTATCCCGACTGTTTGCGTAAGGGAGGTCCTATGTCACTGGTGAAAACTTGGTATACCCCGGAAAAGGCGGCAGACAAGTTCGGTATTAAGCTCTCTCAGTTGATGGAGTGGGTCGAGGCAGGCCTGGTGCGGGCGGAAAAAGAAGCTGATCAGGTCGTGCAGGTCAATATCGATGATGTGCGCATCGAGGTAGAGACGATGGTCGGTCGCTCCTGAACTTTTCAGATGATCGACATGAATAAAGCGTGCAACAGATGGTTAATCTTTTGCCCTTTTGCATTTTGCTCTGAAATTAAAACACAAAAGCAAATTCAGAACCCGGGGGTTGCGCCCCCCGACGGCGCCATACTCTTTTGCTGGCCCAAAAGAGTAAGCAGAAAAGGGCCTGCGCTGCGCTGGGCATGTCTGGCTCGTCAAGGCGGCAACTTCAATTCAAACAGTATTATAGTATGAAATAACTACACTTCCCCCGCAGGAACCGAGGCTCTTGTGAGCCTCTCCTATTGTGGAGGGGTGCAAAGGTTGTCATGTTTTAAGGTTTTTCCCTTGTAGGTCACACAGAAAGGTCAGGCCCTTTGACACGGGGCCGGATCCCCCAACACAGAGGGTGCTTGAAGTCACGGAAACCCGGCAAAGGAGATGCCCTCCGCAAGGAGCAAGGCGTTTTTGCTTACTTTTGTCGCCGCATGGACAAAAGTAAGGCGTCTGGCTGTACGCGACCCGCCGGTCTTGATTTTAAAGATTGAAATGCAAAGAAAAAGGACAACAGATTAACCCTCTGTTGCCCTAAACTTCTCTGGTGCACACGACGATCCTAACAGCTCCCGCCACAGTCGCAATTTGGCTCTTCACCAGTCAGCCAGCCGTTGATGATAGCGCTGGCACAGCCGACCCCGGCTTTCACTTGCAAGGCTTCGACCGGGCAGTTCCCGGCACAGGCCCCGCACTCGATGCAGGCGTCCAGGTCAACAACCTGTGCCTTGCGCTCGTCGACTTCGAAGACCCCATGCGGACAAACCGCGGCACACATGCCGCAACCGATGCATTTTCCCTGGTCAAGTTCAAGGGTGCTGACATTTTCCAGATATCTTAGCTCACTCATCGAAAGCCTCCGGGGGCGGTTGTGAGTTATTGTTTAGCAAACGGTTTATTCCATTCGGCGAGATGCTGCTGGATAAAGTCGACCACGCGCTGCTGCTCTTCCTGCCCTTTGCCGGTCACTTCGAACGGTTCACCGAAGGCAAAATGAATGGTCCTTTCAGGGATTATAGGGCCGAAGTCCTTGATCTTTTTGCCGGCTGTCCAGGCCCAGGTCAGCAGTGCAATGGGAACCACGAGGGCGTTGGCCTTTTTCGCGAGCTTGATGCCGATACTGTTGAACTGCCTGGTGTCGAATTCCACCGTGCGGGTGTGCTGTGGAAAGATCACCATTGAACGGCCCTGTTCGAGACGTCGTGTCCCTTCCTCCATGACCACCTTGAGATCGTCGCGCGGGTTGACACGATCAACCACAACCGGGTCGCGGGTTTTGACGACGTTGCCGAAGACCGGGTAATCGACCAGGCTGCGCTTGATGACGTAAGTCAGGTCAAAGACGTGCGGCATGATCAAAGAGGGCAGCACGAAGGTCTCGAGCGTGCTCATGTGGTTGCCGATGAACACACACGGCCGGTCGAGTCCCATGAAGTGCTCTATGCCGGTAATGTCAAACCGACAGCCGGTCTCTTCCAGGATCCGGACGACGGCAGCGCTGCTGTCATGCCATGACTTCGAATTGTAAGTGCCGCGCTTTGCCTCGGAACTGGCTTTCCAGACCACCAGGAAGTTCTTCAGATAAAAAGACACGGACGGAAAGAGTCGGGTCAGCCAGCCGATTTTGCGCTCCGGACTGTGATATTCGGTGCCGTGGTAAAATGCCTTGATGTCGTTCATGGTGTGTTCTGTTCTAATGCCCTTGTTTTTGTACTACGAAAACGAAAGATGATAAATGCAGTTGCCATGCTCAGCCCGGCACAGACAAACAGGACATTCAGGCCGAACCAGTCGCCAATATAGCCCAATATCAAAGATCCTGCAAAGATTCCCGTATCGATACCGCCGGTAAAGATCCCGGTTGCCTTGCCGCGCAGATCGCCCGGCTCGTTACGTACGGCCATAGTGTTTAAAAGTGGGAAGAGCAGGCCGTGGCCGACACCGGAAAGCACGCCGGCAACACAGAGCATCGACGGGTTGTAGGTAAAAGGCAGGATGAAAATTCCGGCAATGTAGAGGAGGATGCCGTATGGCAGAATGGTCCGCTCGCCGACTTCATCCGCCAGTTTTCCGCCGATGAAACGGACGGCAATCGCGCCCCCTGAATAACAGAAAAAATAGATCGAAATGTAGCCCAGTCCGCGTTCTTCGGCAAGAGGGGCGACAAAGCTTCCCGTGGCGGCGAGGCCCACCCCGAACATCAGGGCAAGCAGTCCGACGATGATGAATTTCTCCCGCCTGAGCAGGCCGAAAAAACTCACTTGATTCTCTGTCGCCGCGACCTGCCGTGTGTGGCTCTCCTTTAATGGTTGATGCGCAAGCAGGGCCGTACCAGCCAAAGCGCCGGCAACCAGGAACAGGCCGGGAAAACCATAACGCGCCAGAGTCGCTTCCGCCAGGACCGGGCCGATCGCAATGCCGAGCAGGCCGGAAATACCGAACATGCCGATCCCCTCGTTGAGGCGGTCTTGCGGCAGGATGTCTGCCATGAAAGTGAAGACTGCGGTAAAACAGATCGCCAGGCCCACGCCATGTGCGAGGCGGAGCAGGATAAACAGGGGGTAATAAGCACCGAGCGGATCGTGCAGGCTGATGTAGAGCAGGGGGGAGGCCACCATCAGGATGCTGCCGAGAGTGTAGCTGCGCTTGCGTCCGATGCGGTCTATCATGCTGGAAATCCAGGGTCGGCAGAGTGCCGACGCCATGGAGAATACGCCCATGACCATACCGACATCACCCTGGCTGCCGCCTTGCTCCATGACATAAAGCGGCAGCAGGAAAAACGCGCTGAAGCTGGCTGTGTGGCAGAGATTTGCCAGCGCCATGGCCCAGAATGCAGGTGTGTAGAGCATCGGATCTTAACCGTTCGGAACTGGATTCGTGGGTATTCTGTCCTGTAGCAAAGGGGTCGTCAAGAGTAACCCGCAGAAGTTTGAGGCGAGCAGCGTGAAAATAAAAAATAGATCATAATAACCGGCGACAGCTTGATTGCCCCGGTTTAATCAACATAGCCACTGCCGATTGCGGTGAAAGGCAGATCCAGATCCAGTTCGGGGACCTGTTTGCCAATCCAGGCAATGAAGGTGTTGCTGTTCGGCCCGGGAAAGACCTTGTAGGTGGTTTTCCACGGATAATTTTCGGCAGCCTTTTGTACGGCATCGATCAGCTCATCGACTCCCGCACCTCTGTGTTCTACAAGAAGCCTTGGTGTCTCGCCGAACCAGTAACGATCGGGGATGTCTTTGTCGATCCGCATAACCGGTTGGCCGCGATGCCCGCGCCAGCCGACCACATCATAGACCGTGTAAGAA
>JARFQH010000358.1 GCA_029287875.1 Desulfobacteraceae bacterium
GACATGGTGGTTCTGGACCGTGACTACTTTGCTGTACCGAAAGAAGAGATTAAGGACATCCGGGTGGAAAAGACCATGGTCGCCGGTAACATCGTGTGGGAGGGGGAGTAACAGCATGAATCAACCGAAGAAAACGTTGACGTGGCCGGACGCTTTGCCAAGGGCGGGCAACCGGAGATTGGAAAGGTTGGAAAGCCTGTCGCCCTGGTTTGAGATTTACAAGGTGAGTGAGGGTGTATTCGCCGTCTTGGAGCCAGGCCACGCGGAAGAGGTGATTTCGTACCATATCCTTGGCAGCGAGCGTGCGGTCCTGTTTGATACGGGCATGGGTATCGCTAATCTCCAGGCCGAAGTCGAGCGACTTGCCGACCTACCGGTGATTATCGTTGCCAGCCACGGTCATTACGATCACATTGGCGACAACCATCGCTACGCTGAGGTGTGGGCCTTTGACAGCGACATGGATTCGGCCTGATGGTGCCGGCCTAATAAATGAAAACGGACCGACATATGGTTTCGGCCGGTCATCACCTGGCGGCCGATGCCGCCCGTGAGATTCTGGATGCAGGCGGTAATGCAGCGGATGCCGGTGTTTGCGGCGGTATCTGCCTGGCGGTGCTATTTTCCGAATATGTTAATTTTGCAGGTGTGGCGCCCATTATTTACCGCCATCATGAAACGGGCGAGGTGACGACCATATCCGGCTTGGGATGGTGGCCCCAAAAGGCATCGCTTGAGGTTATTCAGCGAAATTATGGTGGAAAAATCCCTCTCGGCATTTTGCGGACGGTCATACCGGGGGCGCCGGATGCCTGGATTTCCGCCCTGGATCGATTCGGCACCATGTCCTTCGGCGAGGTCGCCCACGCGGCCATCCAGTTTGCCCGCAATGGTTTTGCCGTCACCCAATTGTCAGCTGAGATTTTCGCCGCTGAAATAGATGAACTACGACGCTGGCCTGAAAATGAAAGAATATATCTTCCGGGTGGACGTCCTCCACGAGCCGGCGAGATATTGGTGCTGGAAGATCTTGCCGGTTCCCTTCAGTATATGGCGGACCAGGAAAAGTCAGCCACCAAAAAAGGGCGCGCAGCCGGGCTGCAGGCGGCTCGATCGGCATTTTACCAGGGTGATATCGCCCGGAAGATTACCCGTTATCATGCTGAAAACAACGGCTGGCTGACTGCAGACGACCTGGCAAATTTCAGAGTTGAAATCGAGCCGGCTTCACGCTCCAATTTTTGTGGGCTCGATATCTATACCTGTGGACCCTGGTGTCAGGGGCCGCTTTTATCGCAGGTTTTAAATATTTTAGCGGCCCGTAAGATCGAATATATCGCGTCCGATACGTCGTCATATATCCACACCGTTGTCGAAGCCATGAAACTGGGATTTGCTGATCGTCATGCCTATTATGGTGATCCGCGATTTATCGATGTCCCCCTTCAGACCCTGCTGAGTCCGGCATACGCCCGCCACCGAGCCACCAGGATAAATCCTGACAAGGCCTGTCCGGGGATGCCGGCAGCCGGTGAAATTGCGGGTTATGATCCCGGCACAAAAAAATCCCCCCCTGCCGCAGTTGACAGATATCGCCCTCCTGAGCGGGATACTTCATTTATATGCACGGTTGACAAACAGGGAAATTGTTTTGCCGCCACCCCCAGCGATGTGAATTCAACCGCCCCCGTTATCCCGGGCACGGGCCTTATCCCATCACCGCGAGGCAGTCAATCTTTTGAGGATCCGTCTCATCCGGCCTGTCTGGCCCCGGGCAAGCGTCCGCGACTCACCCCCAATCCGGCGATCGTCATAAATCCGGGGCAGTGGGCGATGCCTTTTGGAACCCCCGGCAATGATGTCCAGGTCCAAGCCATGGTTGAGGTTCTGTTGAATATCCACCTGCACAAAATGTCGGTTCAAAGGGCCATTAATGCACCGCGGTTTGCGACCATGAGTTTTCCGCAAACCTCAACGCCCCATCAATATGACAAGGATCTTCTCCTTCTTGAGGGTCGCATCCCCGATGCTATTGGGAATCGCTTGACAAAACTCGGACATACTGTCAAAAAATGGCGGGATTTTGATTGGCGCGCCGGTGCGGTCTGCGCCATTAGAAGATATGAAAAGACCGGCCGACTCGAAGGCGGTGCGGACCCCAGACGCCCGTCGGGTGTAGCTTAGTAAATATATTACTGATAATTGGAGGTTTAGAAGTATGGCAATTTCAACCCCAAAAAACTCAAGTACCCCGGCCGCAGCGATCTATCTCAATGGAAATATTTACACGGTCGATGAACAGAACCCTAAAGCATCTGCCATGGTAATTGCCGATGATCGATTCATTTACGTCGGGTCGGACGAAACAGCCAACGGCTATATCGGTGACCATACCAAGGTCTTCGATCTGAAAGGTCGGACAATATTGCCGGGTCTGATCGATGCCCACATGCATTTCGGCAATGTGGGAAACATCAAGGTGAAAATCGACGCTTTTTGGAAACCGAAGCTGGACATCATTGATGCTGTTCGCAACGCGGCCGATTCCGCTGAAAACGGAGAATGGATTGAGGGACGGGGCTGGAATCAGGAAGTATGGGATCCACCGGATTACCCGACCCGGTCGGATTTAGATGCTGTTTCGCAGGGTCATCCGGTCTATATCGAACGAACCGACGGCCATGCCGCATGGGTAAACTCGAAAGCGCTGGAAATAGCCGGAATTACTAAAGACAGCCATAATCCACCGGGTGGAGAAATCATCAAAGATACTGATGGCATTCCGACCGGAGTTCTGGTGGACACTGCGAAACTTTCGGTGTCTGAGAACATACCCCCCTTTACCGAGCAAAAGGCGTTGAAAGCGCTTGAAATGGCCCAGGAGGAGTTTTTCTCCAATGGCGTCACCAGTGGACATGACGCCGGCAGCGATATTCAGACAATTGAACGGGTGAAGCGCCTATATGATTCGGGCAGATTATGCATGCGCCTCTATGTATTCATGAGAATCCCCGACGGCAGTACGACCTTGGGCGATGAATTTTATGCGCCCGGCAAACAGATCGGCTTGTACAATAATTCACTGACCATCCGCGGCATTAAGATATCGATTGACGGAACCCTCGGATCACATGGCGCGCTGATGATCAAGGGCTTTTCCGACCGGTCCGATGGATATCTGGGTCTCCAGCGTGTGACCCGGGAACGACTCCTGGCGGTGGCAAAACGGGCTCATGAGGCCGGATTTCAAGTGGCTGTTCACGCCATCGGAGATGCCGCCAACCGGCAGGCACTGGACGTGTTTGAGCAGGTCGTCAAAGAAAATCCCGGGTCCGATCACCGCCACCGAATCGAACACGCCCAGGTGGTCGCCCTGGAAGACATCCCTCGCTTCAAGCGGCTTGGCGTCATCCCCGCCATGCAGGCGGTGCATGCGACCTCCGATAAGAACATGGCGGAAAAACGCGTCGGCCCGGAGCGGATCAAGGGCGCCTATGCCTGGCGCAAATTTCTAAAAACGGGAACGGTGATCCCTAACGGCACCGACGCGCCGGTCGAGAAGGTCAATCCCTTCCACGTCCTTTTCGCTTCGGTGACCAGACAAAGCAGGGACGAAGAGCCCCCGGGTGGCTGGTATCCCGAAGAAAAGATGACCCGGGAGGAAGCCCTTAAATCATATACCATCTGGGCCGCTTACGCCGCTTTTGAAGAAAACATCAAAGGATCCATCCGTCAAGGAAAACTGGCTGACTTTATCGTTATTGATCGCGATTATATGAAGTGCCCGGACAGCGAGATTAAAGACATTCGGGTGCTGCAGACCATTTTGGGGGGGAAGGCTGTATTTAAGGGTGAATAGAGCGGTGGCGGTGATACTGAATTTATATGAAACTAAATGGAATGACGAATGACGAATGACGATTGACGAATTGTGGATGTCGCTTCGCTCTACTCTTTTAGATAATAAATTAGACAGAATACATTATTCGACGTTGGGCGTTCAATGTTCGATGTTCGACGTTCATTTTTTAGATAGTAGCTTGTGTAAGGCTTCAAGCTTACTAGCACACATTCTCATATGGCTATAAATATTTTCAATCAGACAAGTAGGTTGGGTAGAGGAACGAAACCCAACAAAAGATATCGGGATGCTCAACCCAACCTACTGAACTTTCGTAAGCGGCTCCCGCGGTGCGAAAAGCGAACCGCAGAATTGACACTTAGCTGAGGAATCACATGACGAACTACAAAACGAGTACCGCACAAGCCATCGTTGATGCATTCAAAAAAGAGAACGTCGAATATGTATTCGGCCTGACCGGCTCCCATGTACTGCCCATTACCGATGCCTTGGTCGACGCACCTCAAATTCGTCACATCGTCTCCAAGCATGAGAGCCATGCCGCCTACATGGCCGGTATGTACGGCTATCTAAGCGGCCGCCCCGGGGTAGTATTGGTTACCGCCGGGCCGGGCGCCACGAATTCGATATCAGGTGTGGCACAGGCCTACGCCGCATCGTTGCCCATGGTCCACATCTCGGGAGATGTGCCCTTGAACGCCGGCAACGAAGCCTTTCACGGCGTGGACCGGTCCGATTTTCTGCATCGGATGTTCGCCGACATTACGAAATGGTCGGTGCGTATCGAGCGGCCCGCCGATATTCCCGGCATGCTCTCGCGTGCCTTTTCCCTGGCGGTCAGCGGCCGACCGGGACCGGTGCATGTGGACATACCCCTGGATATTGTCCGGGCAACGGATCTTGACATTCCGCCCTATCAGACATCGCCGGTGGAAAAGCAAGTACCCTCCCGGGCGCTGATGGATAAAGTTCGAACCGCTTTAAAAACTGCCCGACAGCCACTGATGTGTGCCGGACGCGGCGTGATGATCACCGCTGCCGAAACAGAATTGCGCACGCTGGCTGAAACGATCGGGGCGCCGGTGATTTGCACCGAATACGCCCAGGGCGCCATCGACCAGGATCATGACCTGTTCGCAGGCAGCATCAGTGAGTGGACCGCCAACCCGATGGCCAATGAGCTGCTGGCTGAAGCCGATTTTGTGCTGGCCCTCGGCATGCGGTCCAATACCCTGTTGACCGCTATACTTGCCGAGCACGGACCGCCCAGTATCATCCTGGTGGCCATGGATGAACCCGGTACGTTGCAAGCGGTGCCGGGTCTGGCAGTGGCTGAAGCCGCTGACACCAAGCTGTTTCTTTCACAGTTAATCGAATACCGCGATGAGTTTCACGGTTCGATCGACTCCTCGCGCCGGGGACGCGTTTTCCAACACCGCAAGGCATACCAAAAAGGCCTGACACTGAATATGGCCGAATATACTGACGCAAAGCCCCTGCACTTTGGCCGGGTTTGTATGGAATTGGGCCGGCACATGGACAAGGATGCGATCATCACGGCCGGTGTGGGGCACCACAGCATCTGGGCCCGTGAGATGCTTCCTATTCGAAATCGTGAAAGCTTTATCCAGGAAGCTTCCTGGGGTGCGATGGGGGGTGAATTGGGCGCCGGCATTGCTGCTAAATTGCTTTATCCCGAGCGCCAGGTGGTGGTGATTACCGGCGATGGCTCTCTGCTGATGGCGGTCTCCGAGTTGGTGACCGCTGTCGAAAGTAGGGCCAATATCCTGGTCGTGGTGCTCAATGACAGCCGCTACGGCATCATTTCCACCATGCAGCATGAATTCTATGACCGGTCATTCGGCGACGAGATCGGCGCCATCGATTTTGCCCGGATCGCCGGAGGATATGGTGCGGTCGGCATCCGGGTGGAATCACCCCGGGACCTGCCCGAGGCCGTGACCCGTGCCCTGGAATCGAGCACCCGGTCTTCAGTTTTACTTGACGTAGTATGCGATCATCGCTATTGCTGGCCGGATCGTCCGGCGCTATTAGCAGCCGGCATGGACGCGATGGGAGATTAGAGCTTGTTTTCTACCTTTTTTTGAAAGCAGTTTTAATGGTCTAATTTTTCTATGTTCAAATGATTGAATGTTTTCGAATGAAAATTGAACATTTAAGGTATTCTTTCGATCTTAAAAAGGACGGAGCGAAGCGACCTCAACAAATCTTCAATCTTCAGTATTCAATTTTATCTTTTCCGTATCAGGAGCATCCGATATATGAAATTTTCCAGCCGATTACAAGAAGTCAAACGTGTCCACTGGCACATGGTCAGAAAACTGATTAATGCCAAAGAGGCCCAAGGCGTCAAGACCATCAGCCTGGCATCAGGCAACCCGGACCTTCCGACGCCGCCGACCATCGTAGAGGCCGCCTGTCAGGCGCTTCGGGACCCGACCTACCACCGCTATCCTTTTAGTTTTCAGACACGATACGGTGAAGCCGTCGCTTCCTGGTACCGGGAGCGTTTTGACGTTAATTTGAACCCGGCAACCGAAGTCCGACCCCTGGCCGGCTCCCAGGAAGGAATCGGCAATATAGCCTTGACCGTGATGGAGCCGGGTGCCATTGCTCTGATAACGGCGCCGGCTTACGACAGTTACGCCCGGGCCACCCGATTTGCCGGCGGCGAGGCATATCTTCTGCCCTTGCAAGCGGAAAACGATTTCCTGCCCGATCTGAAGGCCATCCCGAAAGATGCGCTGGAGCGGACCCGACTGCTGTGGCTGAACTACCCGAACAATCCTACCGGAGCCGTTGCACCGCTATCTTTTTTTGAAGAAGTCGTGGATTTTGCACGGCGAAACGACATCTGGGTCTGCCATGACAACGCGTACTCCGATGTCAGCTTTGATGGGTACAAGGCGCCCAGTTTCCTGGCCGTGGATGGTGCCAAAGAGGTGGGCATCGAATTGAACACCCTGAGCAAAGCCTTCAACATGGCCGGCTGGCGCCTGGGCATGGCGGTCGGGCACCCGGAGTTGTTGGACGCGCTTTCCTTCGTCAGCTTTAATACCAGCATGGGGCTCTTCGGTCCATCCCAGATAGCCGCTATTGAAGCATTGACGACCGACCAAAGCTGGATGCTGGAACGTAACGAGCGCTATCGCAAGCGTCGGGATATCCTTGTTGACGGCCTGCGGGCCATCGGGCTGGAGCTGCAGCGTCCCAGAGCAACGCTTTATGTCTGGGCCAAGCTGCCGCCGGCCTTCAGCGACTCGCTGGAATTTTCAAAATGGGTCCTGGACCAGACCGGGGTATGGATCACCTCGGGTATCTTTTTCGGGCCGGCTGGCGAAGGATACGTGCGCGCCAGCATCACGCTTCCGGCAGATGATCTGTCTGAGGCCATGGAGCGGCTGCAAACACTTAAACTATGAGGGATTCAGGTGTCAGCCCAGCCTCTGGTCTTAAAAGATGCCAGTTTGATTGAAAAAGAAAACCTAACGGCATAGATTTGCAATTTTTGGGGATAGCTCTATCTTTGGCCATTTTGTTGGGTTTTGCTGATAGCACAAAAATGGGCAGACAAGTAGGTAGGGTAGAGGAACGAAACCCAACAAGAGATATAGGAATGATCAACCCAACCTACGAATACTATGAATAATCGAGTTTCGCTGAACGGCTTAGCGGAATCTCATACGAAGCCCTAGCT
>JARFQH010000231.1 GCA_029287875.1 Desulfobacteraceae bacterium
GGCTTCCTGGGCGGCGAGACTTCCCAGTGGGAGCCGCGCCTGACCGAGAACACGAATCACATCGAGCCGCCGGAACACGATCCCAAATATCACCTGACGCAGGACATGGTAGACAAGGCCCTCAAGTGGCTGGACGATTACAAGGCCTTTTCGCCCGACAAGCCCTTTTTCATGTATTGGGCACCGGGCGGCGTTCACGGGCCGCATCACATTTTTTCCGAGTGGGCGGACAAGTACAAGGGCAAGTTCGATGACGGCTGGGATGCCTATCGCGAAAGGGCTTACAAACGGCAGCTCGAGATGGGCGTCATTCCGCCCGATACCAAGCTTACGGAGCGGGACTCGACCATGGCTGCCTGGGAGAGCATCCCCGAGAACCAGAGGTCCTTTCAGCTCAGGCTGATGGAGCTCTTTGCCGGTTTTGTGGAACACACCGACTATCAGGTCGGCCGGCTCGTCGATAGCCTGGAGTACCGGGGGTTGCGGGAGAACACACTCATCTTCTACATCTTCGGCGACAACGGCTCCAGCGCGGAGGGACAGCAAGGCTCGATCAGCGAGCTGCTCGCACAAAACAACATCCCCAATACGGTCGAGCAGCAGATGGCAGCGCTCGAGCGCATCGGTGGACTGGAGGTGCTGGGCTCATCAAGGACCGACAACATGTATCATGCCGGCTGGGCCTGGGCGGGCGACACACCCTTTAAGGGCACCAAGCTTCTGGGCGCTTACTTCGGCGGGACCCGCAATCCGATGGT
This sequence comes from Desulfobacteraceae bacterium, assembly GCA_029287875.1. Taxonomy (GTDB): domain Bacteria; phylum Desulfobacterota; class Desulfobacteria; order Desulfobacterales; family SG8-13; genus JARFQH01. The sequence goes on from JARFQH010000231.1 coordinate 759, forward strand.
GATCTCCTGGCCCAAGCGGATCAAACCGGACAAGAGAATGCGCTCCCAGTTCCACCACGTGGTGGACATTGCCCCGACGATCTATGAGGTCCTGCACATCCCGCATCCAAAGGTGGTGAACGGTTATGAACAGTTGCCCATGGACGGCACCAGCCTGGCCTATACCTTCGACGGCCCGACCGCCGACACTCGCAAAAACACCCAGTTCTTCGACAACAACGGCAGCCGGGCGATCTACCAGGACGGTTGGATGGCATGTACTTTCGGGCCATTCATCCCCTGGGATACACCTGGCTCCGTCAAACGCATTGCCAACTGGGATTCGGCCAAAGACCAGTGGGAGCTGTATGACCTGCGCCAGGACTTTTCGCAAGCTGTAGACCTGGCCGCCAAATACCCGGATAAGCTCGAAGAGATGAAAAAAAGCTTCCTCGCGCTGGCTGCGGACAACAAGGCTTTTCCGATCGGTGCGGGAAACTGGCTCAGGCTTCACCCCGAGGACCGGATCAAGACGCCGTACACAACCTGGCACTTTAACCAGAACACCCGCAGGATGCCGGAGTTTGCCGCACCGGGCGTGGGACGGGAGAGTACCCATGTCACCATTGACGCTGAGATCGGCGAGAAAGCCAGCGGGGTTCTTTACGCGGTCGGCGGTTCGGGCGGGGGGCTGACCCTTTACATGGACCAGGGGCAGCTCGTCTACGAGTACAACATGATGATCATCGAGCAGTACACGGCCCGCAGCGCGACCCCGCTGGCGGCCGGTAAACACACCATTGAGGTCGTCACCGACATCGAGGGGCCGGGTCAGGCGGGGACGGTGAGGCTGGTCGTAGACGGCACGGAGGTCGGCACGACAGAGTTGAAGCGAACGGTTCCGGCCGCCTTCACCGCCACCGAGACCTTCGATGTCGGAATGGACCTGGGATCGACGGTATCACTCGGCTATTTTGACCGTCGACCATTCAAGTTCAGCGGGAAGATCAATGACGTAACCGTATCCTTGAAATAAAAAAATCAAACGGCACATGATCACCGGATGCCGGGGACGATAAACGGGAGGACGTCAACCTCAGCATCCTGCAGCCGATTGTCAGTTACTCCCTGCCGGACAAATGGTCCCTCGGCACTTCGGAAATGAATGTCACCTACGACTGGGAAAAGAGCGACTGGACCGCTCTGCCGCTGGGAGTCAAGCTGGCCAAGCTGGTGAAGTTCGGCAAGCTGCCGGTGCAGTTCTCCGGTGCTTACGAGTACAACTTCGCTGACGACTATGTGGCACCGGAATGGACGATCAATTTTACAGTGAAGTTTTTATTCCCTTATAGTTTCTCGTCGCAGCACAATAGTACGGTTTTGGTCAATCGATGATTGTGAGCGGCCGATTAAAAATTGCATCATTTTTTATTATACTTATTATTAAAAATTGCATGTGGTGCGCTAATTCTATTTATTGGAAATCAGTAAACCCAGTTCTATCAGCGATTTTCTAGGTAATCACTAGATCTACGCATATCTTAGGCAGTTATTCAGTAATTAACGATAAAGGAGCTAAATCATGCAAGTACAAGTGCGGTTCACAATGCGAAGGCATAAGGCAATACTGGTTCTGTGCGCTCTAACAATTTTCGGCTTCACGTGGCCGGTATTTGCCGGGGACACCGTGGGTTTGCCGGCGCCGACCCCGGATGCCGTATCCGCATTCCCCGGGCAGAAGTACTACTCGCCGTATGCCGGGCGCAACTTCCCGACCCAGGTTTTCTGGGGTGACACCCACCAGCATACCGGAATGTCGATGGACGCCGGCGCCTTCGGCGCGCGGCTTGTACCCGAAGACGCGTATCGTTTTGCACGCGGCGAAGAACTTACCTCCTCGACAGGTCAAAGAGTGAAACTCGGCCGGCCGCTCGACTTTCTCGTGGTAGCCGATCACTCCGATAACATGGGGTTCTTTCCGCGTCTGTATTCCGGAGATCCGGAGATGCTGGCTGACCCGACCGGCAAGAAGTGGTACGAGATGGTGCGGGCAGGAGGGCAGGAGGGTGTCAAAGCCGCCGTCGAAATCATTGTCGCCTTCTCACAGGGCACCTTCCCGGAGAAGCTCGAGTCGCTTCCCGGCAGCCCGGCCTATCGTTCCGCCTGGGAAGAAACCATAGCAGCGGCAGAGAAGTACAACGAGCCGGGCCGTTTTACCGCCTTTATCGGTTACGAGTGGACCTCCAACACAGGCGGCAACAACCTTCACCGGGTGGTGATATTCCGTGACGGCGCCGACAAGGCCGGACGCATGGAACCGTACACCACTCTCAAACCATTGGGAAGCGACAACCCGCGCGATCTGTGGAAGTGGCTGCACGGCTATCAGGATAAAACCGGCGGCCGGGTGCTTGCCATTGCCCATAACGGAAACCTGAGCAACGGGATCATGTTTCCCATTGTCGAGTCGTTTACCGGCAAGCCGGTGGATCTGGAGTATGCCAAGACGCGCGCCAAATGGGAGCCCCTCTACGAGGTCACCCAGATCAAAGGCGACGGCGAAGCCCATCCGTTCCTGTCTGTGAACGACGAGTTCGCCGACTATGAAACATGGGACCAGGGCAACCTGGATCTCAGCGTTGCCAAGAAGCCGGATATGCTCCAGTACGAGTATGCCCGCAGCGCTTTGAAAATCGGTTTGGAACTCGAACAAAAGCTCGGGGTCAACCCTTACAAATTCGGAATGATCGGTTCCACGGACAGTCATACGGCGCTCACCACGGCCGGTGAGGACAACTTTTTCGGCAAGCATTCGGGCGTGGAACCGGGCCCGAAACGTTGGGAGCATCCCATGGCCCAGGTCGGTGACAAGAAATACGAGGGCTGGTCCATGGTGGCATCCGGCTACGCGGCGGTGTGGGCCAAAGAGAACACCCGTGCCGCGATCTTCGATGCGATGATGCGCAAGGAAACGTATGCCACCACCGGACCGCGAATGATCGTGCGTTTTTTCGGGGGCTGGGACTTTACCGACAAGGACGCGCAGAGCCGGCTCCCGGCTTTCGCCGGCTACACGAAGGGTGTTCCCATGGGCGGCGACTTGCCGCCGGATTCGGCTGGTAAGTCCCCGACCTTCCTCGTAGCGGCGCTCAAGGATCCTATGAGCGGCAACCTCGATCGCATCCAGATCGTCAAGGGGTGGCTGGATACCGGCGGTAAACGCCAGGAGAAAGTATACGACGTTGCTTGGGGCGGCGATCGTAAACCGGATTCAAACGGAAAGCTGCCGCCGGTGGGCAACACGGTGGACGTCGCCAACGCCACCTGGTCCAACACGATCGGTGCTCCGGAGTTGATCACCGTCTGGAAAGACCCTGATTTCGATCCGGCACTGCGTGCTTTTTATTATGTTCGTGTCATCGAGATCCCGACCCCGCGCTGGACCGCTTACGATGCGATGCGGTATGGAATCACCATGCCGCCTGAGGTGCCCATGACAACCCAGGAACGGGCCTACACATCGCCGATCTGGTATACCCCGTTATAATCACTTAACAGCCTTTTGGGAGGGCGTCATGTCGAACAGCAAAAATCCGAAAAAATCCGCTCTGATTGTCAACAATGATAAAGCCGTTTCGCCTGGCTTCGGCCACCACCTGGCCGGAGCTGGCCCGGTGAGGGCCGTCAGATTGCACGGGCCCCTGCTGTGCTGCCTGGTTGGTGTCCTTGTTAACGCACTTCTCTTCGGACCCGCCGCTGCCCAGGACACGGCCGGAACGGAACCGGAGATCTTTAAGGGGCGGCCCTACTCGCCCTACGCCGATCGGGCCTACCCGACGAACGTCTATTTCGGCGACACCCATGTGCATACCGGGCTGTCGGCCGACGCCGGGGGCTCCGGCACGCGGCTGATGCCGCGTGACGCTTATCGATTCGCGCGCGGCGAGCAGGTGTTCTCTAACACCGGACAGCCGGTAAAGCTTGCGCGGCCCTATGATTTTTTCATGATCACCGATCATTCCGACGCGATGGGCGCAATCACCGATATCATTGACGGCGCGCCGAATATCATGGCCGATCCGGATGGACGGCGGTTCCACGAGGACTTCAACGCCGGCGGCGATAC
>JARFQH010000242.1 GCA_029287875.1 Desulfobacteraceae bacterium
GTGCGCAGCCTGTCGGTCACGTCCCTGCCGTTGGACAGCAGACGCGGCCCCTTCTCGGTCAGTACATATCGAAGGCTGAGTGCGGCGCACATTTTTTCCAGCGCGGCATCGTCTTTCGAATCGATGCCGCCTTCATGCACAGCCAGGGCGATCACCCGATAAAGGGCTCCGGTGTCGATGTACCGGTATCCCAACCGATCGGCCAGCATCCGGCTGACGGTCGTTTTGCCGGCACCGGCCGGTCCATCGATCGTGACGACGCTTTTTTTCATGTCAACTTCAGCACGCGGCCGAGCGCTGTGACAAACCGCTCGTTTTCGGCCGGCAATCCCACGTTGATGCGGATGTAATGCGGATAACCGTAAGAGCGCATCGACCGCACGATGACCCCTTGGGTCAACATTTGTTCGAAAACGACGTCGGCATCGGTTTGAACGTCGATGAGAAAAAAATTGGACTGGGTCGGGAAGTACCGCACGCCGAGTCGGTCCAGTTGCTCGAACAGGTAGTCCAATCCCGTGTGAACCAGCCGGATCGTCCGCTGCAAAAAAGCCTCGTCATCGAGCGCCGCCGCCGCACCGGCCTGAGCCAGAGAACTGGCATTGAAAGGCTGCCTGATCCGGTGCAGAATGGCGGCCAACTCGGGCGGCATGATGCCGTAGCCGACGCGCAGGCCGGCCAGTCCGTAAGTCTTTGAAAAAGTCCGCAGGGTCACCACCGGGCGGCCGCAGTCGAGGAATTTCAGCCCCATGGCGCAGGCCGGATCGCGCACAAATTCGATATAGGCCTCGTCGAGCACAACGGTGATGGCCGGCGGCAGGTCGCGCAGGAAGGCCTCCAACGCTTTGGTACTCACAACGGTACCGGTCGGATTGTTCGGGTTGCACAAGAAAACCAGCCGGGTTCGTGCGGTTACCCGGCCGAGCATGGCCTCCAGATCTACCGCCAGCGCATCGTTCAAGGGCACGAAAAGAGGGAGCGCGCCGACGCTGCGCACCGTGATGGCGTACATCAAAAAGGACGGTTGCGGCATCAGGGCGTCATCACCGGGACACAGCAACGCCCGGCTCAGCATGCCGATCACATCGTCGGACCCGTTGCCCAGAACGATGGTGTTCGCGGAAACCCCGATTTTTTCGGCCAGCTTAGCCGTCAAGGCAAATCCGCCGCCGTCCGGGTACCGGTGCAGTTTTGCGAGATGCTCCCGAATGGCCTCGATCGCTTTCGGTGATGGCCCCAGTGGGTTCTCGTTGGAGGCCAGCTTGACCGAATCATGGATACCACACTCGCGTTCGAGCTCTTCTAACGGTTTACCCGGTTTGTAAGGCTCGATGGCCCGGATGTAATCGGGTATGGAAAGAGTCATGTCCAAGTCCATGGGCGTTTAGTACGAAAATAAGGTGGCCGCCTCCGCCCGGATGAACGATTTCGAAAGGCGGCTGAAACTCGCCGCCAACGGGCTCTAAGCCCGGACCAGTGCCGTCTTTAAATAATGAGTTCGGATGCAGCTTGAAGATCGAGCCTTCCAAGCGGCATCGGCATAGGGTCCGGTCTAAGAGCCCGTAAGCGACTCAGACAGTCAGCCACTTTTCGCAACCGCTCATCCGGGCTCCGGTGCGTCAATTTCATGCACCGTGGCAGCCTACATGGCCAAGAGTGTTTAACACGAAAACAGAATCAACTCGCAAAGAGAAACTCGAAACTCAAAACCTTTATATGAAACTTAACGGTACTGTATTCGATAAAAGGGTAATCCCTAAGGATAATATCCCGGGTATTGAGGACTTCAGAAATCTCAAATCCCAAGCACCAAGTTTCAATATCCAATGACCCAAACAGGTTTGTTATTTCGAATTTTGGTCATTGTGATTTGTTTGTTATTTGCGATTTGGATTTTTTCACCGAAACTTCAACGTTTCCTTTTCGATCAAACTGGGCGGCCCGGCGGCGGCTATTCGGTAAAATCGATGATACCTTCAATCCAGCCCCCGTAAAACTCAACGGGCTCAATCCCGCCTATACGGCGGGACTAAACCGGCTCAATGGGCTAAACGGCCTCAGGCCGCCGCCTTGCAGCCTTCTTCCACGGCCGCCATGTTCAGAGGAATCAGTTTTTTCTTTTTGGAAAACTCTGCTTCGACGCAAGCGCGCAGCGTGTCGACGGCGACAATTTTGCTGCGGGCGACAAATGCGGCCAGAGCGACTATGTTGGCCGACCGCACACTGCCAAGTGTTACGGCGATGTCGTTCACCGGCACCCGCAGTTCATCGACGTCACTGCGGCCCGAGCCGATGTCGATCAGGGAGCTGTTGATCAGGATGACGCCCCCTGGTTTGACTTGCGCGGCGAACTTTTCAAGCGACGGCCGGTTCATAGCCACCAAATGCATCGGATTACGGATGATCGGCGATCCGATCAACCGGTCGCTGACCACAACGGTACAATAGGCGGTTCCCCCTCGCATTTCAGGACCGTAAGAAGGCACCCACGCAACCTCGCGTCCTTCCTCCATGGCGGCATGGGCCAGAATTTTGGCACTCAGCAGGATTCCCTGGCCGCCGAAACCGGCAAACATCACTTCGCTTTGCATGACGCCTCCACATCTTCCGCCCGATTATACCGGCCCGCAGCCCGCGACTTTACGAAAAAAAGGCCCTTCGATACTTCAAGCGGTGCGTTGATTCACTCGGGAGTTTTCAAATCACCCAACTGATAATAGGGCAGCATGGTCTCCTCGGCCCACCGGAGTGCTTCGACAGGCGTAAGCCCCCAGTTGGTGGGGCAGGTGCTCACCACCTCGACAAAGCTGAAGCATTGCCCTGCCATTTGATATTCGAAGGCCTTTTTGATCGACTTCTTGGCCTTGTTGACGAACTTCGGCTTGATGACCGTCTGGCGGGTAATGTAAGCGGGTGTCTGCAAAGCGGCCAGGAGTTCAGCCATCTTGATCGGCATGCCGACCTCCTCCACCCGGCGACCGAAGGGTGAGGTGGTGGTCCGCTGATTCGGCATTGTGGTCGGGGCCATCTGCCCGCCGGTCATGCCGTAAACGGCGTTGTTGACGAAAATGACCGTTATTTTCTCGCCGCGGTTGGCCGCATGAATGATTTCGCCCATGCCGATGCTTGCCAGGTCCCCGTCCCCCTGGTAAGTGAACACCACCAGATCGGGGCGCACCCGCTTCATGCCGGTCGCCTGCGCCGGCGCGCGTCCGTGGGCGGCTTCCAGGAAATCGAAAGTAAAGTAGTTATACATCAGCACCGCACACCCGACCGGTGCAATTCCCACCGTCCGGCGCTGAATTCCCAACTCGTCGATGACCTCGGCCACCAGCCGATGAATGACGCCGTGGGTACAGCCCGGACAATAGTGGGTCACTTGATCGGACAGAGCCAGCGGCTTATGAAATGTCTTGCCCATTTGAATTGCTCCATTGTTGCGATTGGGTTGCGTGTTGAGCGCCGTTTCTCGTCAACAATAAAAAGAATCGGTCAGGCCGCCAATGACGTAACAAACGTCATCACCTCTTCCGGAGTCGGCACATCACCGCCGCATTTTCCGTACCATTGAACCGGCCGCTTGCCTTTCACCGCACGCTCGACATCTTCCACCATCTGGCCCATGCTCATTTCGATGCTGGCCACCACCCGGCAGCTTTTTTTACCCGCCGCCTTTTCGACCGCCGTCTCCGGGAAGGGAAATACGGTCTGCGGACGGATCATCCCGACTTCGATCCCGCGTTCCTTCAGCTGATCGATCGCGGTGCGGCAAACGCGGCTCATGGTGCCGTAACTGACGATGAGTACACCGTAATCGCCGTCGGTGTTGTAAGCTTCGAAACGGACTTCCTCTTTTTTCATCCGGTCGTACTTGGCTTTCAGAATCAGGTTGTTCTCGTTCAGCTTCTCGGGATCCAGGTACAAGGAACGGATGAGATTGCGCCGGTCGCTTTTGCGGGTCTCCATGCCGTTGACGGCCCACTCGTTTTTGTTGGACGGCGCGGTCTTCAAGTGGTCCGGGAATTCGACCGGTTCCATCATCTGGCCGATCAGCCCGTCTCCGAGAATCATGACCGGATTCCGGTACTTCTCTGCCAGTGGAAAGGCCATCATCACCATTTCCACGGCCTCCTGGACGCTGGCCGGTGCCAGCACCAGCAATCGGCAGTCCCCGTGACCGATCCCTTTGGTGGCTTGAAGGTAATCGGCCTGCGAGGGCAGGATGCCCCCGAGTCCCGGACCGCCGCGCATGATGTTAACGAACACGGCCGGGCACTGGGCGCCGGCCATATAGCTGATAGCTTCGCTCATCAGGCTGATGCCCGGGCTCGACGAGGTGGTAAACACCCGCTCGCCGGCTGCGGCGGCACCGAAAATCATGTATGAGACGGCGACTTCACTTTCACCCTGCAAGAAAACGCCGCCCATCTCCGGCAACCGCCGCGACAGATATTCGGCCACTTCGGACTGCGGGGTGATCGGATAGGCGAAGTAGTTCAAACATCCGGCCCGGATTGCCGCTTCACCGATCGCCTCGTTTCCTTTCATCAACACCTTGCTCATCGAATTTCTCCAATCATTCGGTCTCTCCAATCATTTAGACCCGGTCGGCGCTTCGGCCTCCTCGCTGATGTCAATGGCCACATCCGGACACATCGTGCAACACATGGCACAATAGATACAATCCTCCGGACGGGCGCGAAAGGCGGGGAAATACCCCTTGGTGTTGACCTGATCGCTTATCTCCAGAACGTTTTTCGGGCATATTGTGACACACAGCCCGCACCCTTTACACCTGTCTTTATCGATCACGTGGATATATGTCATGTTTGCATTTCTCCTTACGATAACCCCGCCGCATTTTTCCAGGGTGGTACGAGCTGCCGCGCGATGGTCAACACCGGACAGCTAAAGCGCTCTTGGGCAATCTGCGGCAACAGCGCGTCCGCAGCAGTGATAAACATCAACGGCAGGCCGCTATCGGCCGACAATTGGCGCACAAACGCGTAGCCCCGCAGGATGTCCTGCGGCGTGGTCTCGTCGATCAGGTTGGCGTTGCCGATCCAGCCGGTAACCGCCATGCGGGCGGCCGTCTCGATTTCGCGCTTCATGTGGAGGCAGCCGGCGACGCTGCTCGTCTCCGGTCGCAGCGGGTTGACCACCTGCAGCATGTGGTACGAGAGCCCATTGAACGCGTCCGCCAGCGCCGACAACACCCTGACCCCGGCCGGGTCACCTCCGGCGTCGATCAGCGCCAGTTGGCCGGGACGACGGATCACACCGCCGATCAGCGGGCTTAGAATCGGCAAGTCCGCGTGCAGATACTCTTCGGGTGGTAGAATGACCTCTATGCCAATCCGGGCAAGAGCCTTGCGGGCTTCACGGGTTCGGAAATAAGGGTTGACCAGATCCAAATCCGCGAGCCGCACGTCAATGCCGCTGCGCTTGCGGTCGACAGCCAGATTGATGGCAATTTCGGTTTTTCCGCTGCCGTAATTGCCGACAATGACGACAATGCCCTCCAGCTGGATCTCCATCGCTCTCTCAACCCCGCTCTCCCAGACGGAGCGCCTGCCCGCCGAAACACCGTCAAAAGACACAATCGTAACTTGTAATTTTAATTCATATCTTTGTCAAGATTTTCGCCGAGAATTTCTGGCCACTCCTGCAGGTCCTTGACTCAGACGTGAAACATGGTATGCTCACCCAACTTTGACCGGCTCCGCTGTCGCCGAGCCGGCGATCGGAATGCCACTGGGCAGGACTCCTGAACATAAAGCCTTTGCGCAAATAATTGATGTCGCCCCCAGACGCACGCCATGCGACTTCAAGCGCTCACCGCTCGATATATGAAACGCGTCACGACCGGACTCGAAAATCTCTGCCGGAATCCCCCGGCCTGGCTCAAGGGTTGCCGGCTCGGTCTACTCTGCAATCCGGCCTCAGTCGACCGCCAGTTTCGCCACGCCCGTGATTTGGTCGTCCGACGGTTCCCGGGTCAGCTAAAGGCGCTCTATGCGCCCCAACACGGTTTTCAGGCCGAAAAACAGGACAACATGGCCGAATCGGCCGACAGCATCGACCCGATCCTTAAAATTCCCGTTTTCAGCCTCTACAGCAACACCCGGGTACCGACCCGGGATATGTTCGCACCGATCGATGTGCTGCTCGTCGATCTGCAGGACGCCGGTACGCGCGTCTACACTTTCATCTATACCCTCTCCTATTGCATGGAAGCCGCAAGAACGTATTCCAAAAAGGTGCTGGTTCTCGATCGACCCAATCCGGTCAACGGACAGACCGTAGAGGGAAATTGCGTCGCCGCCGACTGCACCTCCTTCGTCGGACGGTATCCCATCCCCATGCGCCATGGGTTGACCATCGGGGAGTTGGCGCTGCTGTTCAACCGGCACTTCGGCACTAGCTGTGATCTGGAAGTGATGCCGATGCAGAACTGGCGTCGGACGATGACCTACACGGACACGGGGTTGCCTTGGGTGCCACCCTCGCCCAACCTTCCGACACCGGTTTCCGCAATGGTCTATCCCGGGCAGGTGCTCTGGGAGGGCACCAATGTTTCCGAAGGACGCGGCACCACCCAGCCGTTCGAACTCTTCGGTGCCCCCTTCATCGAACCGCGATTGCTCGCCGCCGCCGTCACCGCAACGGAACTGCCGGGCATCATCCTGCGACCGGTCACTTTCGAGCCGACGGCCAACAAATGGTCCGGACACCCCTGCCACGGTTTCCAAATTCACGTCACCGATCCGTCGTGCTACCGTCCTTATACGACATCGCTCAAACTTCTGCAGGCGGTGATCCGACATCATCGGCAGAATTTTCAGTGGAAACCGCCGCCCTATGAATACGAATTCGAGCGGTTGCCCATCGATCTGATCATCGGTGACCGTACGGTCCGGGAAAGGATCGAACGCCTCGATCCGATCGTTGACATCGTCGCGTCCTGGCGCGATGCCCTCGATAGGTTCGTCACCCTTTGCCGTGACGTCTATCTCTACGATTGAGTCTATGAGCAGAGCTGACTCCGACCAACTCAAATGGCGCCGCATGCGCTTTAAAAACAACAAGGTCTGGCAGGCCATGGACACCAACGGCCGACCGCTTGAGAAAAACGGTAAAGTCCTGATCAAGTACCAGCTGGAACAGGATTACGAATACTGGGTGAATCCCGCCAACCTCGGGCAGATCGATACACCTGTCGAAGCGAGACCCGGCCGCGGTCGCCGGCAGCCTGGGGCGCCGGTAAGAACGGAGAAGGCCGTGCCGCCGGCAGCCCCGAACACCGTTCACATTTATACCGACGGCGCCTCGTCGGGGAACCCCGGCCCATCCGGTATCGGGGTCGTATTGCAATACGGGGAAAGGACGAAGGAAATCTCGAAATTCATCGGCAACACCACTAACAACGTGGCCGAACTCGAAGCGATCCGCATCGCTCTCATGAAACTAAAGCGCAGGAACCTGCCGGTCAGAATCTACACCGACAGCAGTTACGCGCAAGGTGTCCTGTCGTTCGGATGGAAGGCTCAGAAAAACAAGGAACTCGTCGAGGCAATCCGTGAGTTGCTATCGGCGCTGAAGGACGTGACACTCATAAAGGTTCGCGGCCATTCCGGGCACGAGCAAAACGAGCGCGCCGATCAGTTGGCCCGCGCCGCCATCGTGTCCGTCGGCCGGCGATACCCACCTTAATAAGACCTGAAGAACTAAAAAAAGGTAACCGACAGGGTTGCAAAGTCCGATGCGCTTCAAACCACCTACTTGTAAGCGTTTACAGGGTGCCGCAGATGCAAGGCGTCGGGCACGCAGACGTACTTTCGTACTTCAAGTGCCCGACAACAAAGCAGATGCGGTGCCCTGTGAACGCTTACAAAAAAAGAGCCCCACCATGGCGGCAGGGCTCTGTCGGTCAGATAAGCCGGCTAAGCCTCTTTCAAGCCCTTGATCTCATCTTTGAGTTCGTCGATTTCCTTTTTATATTGCTCAACCTCGTCGTCCTTTGCCGATGAGGACTCGAAGGACGGCTCGTCTTTTTTCCAGGTATCCTTGAGGTCTTCAACGCCAAGAGAGATGGGCAGCCCGGCGCCAAGCAGGCGCATGAGCGGAATGAGGCCGGCCTAGTGCAGCAAAAGTTCGCTGCACCCATGCCCCAGGCCGATCAGTCCCTGTGCGGCGGGAAGCGCCCCTCCGAGTAACGTGTTGATGTAAGCGCTCGTCTGTTTTTGTGTGTGAGCGGC
>JARFQH010000103.1 GCA_029287875.1 Desulfobacteraceae bacterium
GACCCATTGCGACAAGGCCGTCGAGCTGGGGTATGCGGTTGCGCCGAAAATTCTCGGTGAGATTGCGCATCATCGCTAATCCGCATCCCACGCAAAGCGGTTTTTGGCGGCAACCGGAAGCGCCATCACACGATGGTCCCGGCAACCCGAGGGTCTCCTATTTCCTGGCTTCGGACGACAGTCCGGTTGCCGAGAACTCGCCGCGCTGGCACATGCCCCTGCCCCTTGGCCCTGCGGGCGTTGACCAATCCGGTGAACCAGTCGCCGGCGCAGTGGTGACCTACGGCGATTATTTTACGGCGGTGCACCGATTTTTAGAAGGCGAAGGCTTCAGTGCCCTGGTCGGCGCCCTCAGAAAAAGCGTGGGGCCATCCGTGACGGCCGCGGACGTGGGCACCGTTCGGATTTACCTGGAAAAACACGGTCAATTCTATCACCCGGCCCGGGTGGCTGTCGCGGTGGCAAACACCCGGTTGGCGTTCGTGGTCAACGTTGCCGTGACGAAAATCGGCCGATCCTATCTCAGAGAGGATTTCGGCAACATCCGGTTGCTCAACGACCGCTTTCCCTACCGCTTTCTGCCGCAAGTCTACTGCACAGGCGAGGCCACGCTGCCGGGCCGATCCCGCCGACTGGAGATGTTTCTGGGTGAATGGCTGGACGGATACCACGAATTTCATCTCTCCGGCGAACCGGCCGGAACGAATAGCCGCCTCGTCGTCTGGGACCCGGTTAAGGGCGCCCACCTGCTCTCGAAACAGCAGCGGGTCGATATATACCGGCAAATCGCCCTCATTTTGACGGCATATTACGACCTGGAGACATTCGAACAGATTTTTTCGTGGCACAACGCGGCCGGCGATTTTATCGTGAAAACCGATGGCGGGCAGATCGATCTCCGCCTGATAACCGTCCGAAAATACGCCCCCCTGTTTGCGGATGTCTCCGGGGATGTTGACACCACCTTGCAGGCCCTGCTGATCTTTTGGCTTAACTTGTCGATCCGCATCCGGCTGGATCGGTTCGACGGTGTGGGAGAATTTGGCTGCGCCGATGACGATATGGTCGACGCCGCTCTCAACGGATTTTTCGACGGCCTGGCGCTGCAAGTGCGGTTCGGACGGATTCCGAAAGAATTGCCCGATTTGTTTGCGGGTTATTTGAAGGCGCTGGCGCCTGACGACCGCGACACGCTGTTGGAAGGGGTCGCAGGGCGCTTGAAGTGCCACCCATCCGAAAAAGCCCTGATCCGAAAACATCTGAAGCGCCATGGTGAGAAAATGACACAGGCCATCGATCGGTTGCCACAGGAGCTGATCGTATCCACAAGATGATGCGGTTTGATTAAAGGCACACCACAAATTGAGTGACAGGCGGCGAAATTTTTATCATGCGATTCGACAAACCCCATCATTTGGAGCTTTTTTATTGACAAGGACAGGCATTCATTTTATAGCTGCCCCTTGCAAACGATGATAATGAAATTAATGAACCCACGGAAATAAAACAGGAATGTGAGAGGAGGTGAATTGAGGCGCCCTCCGGGCACGACAGCTTAGCGATAGAGGCATTAAGGTTAATTTTTCTAAAAACAATGGAGGTAATGAAGATGGCGAAACATGCAACCCCTATGTTGGACCAGCTTGAGTCGGGGCCGTGGCCGAGCTTCGTTTCGGACCTGAAGCAGCTGGCCGAAAAGCGGGCCAAGAACGCGGAAGGCGTCGAATTCCAGATTCCCGTCGATGTCGTCGAGGACCTATTGGGCATTCTTGAGCTCTCCTTCAAGCACGGCCGGACCCACTGGAAGCACGGCGGGATCGTCGGCGTTTTCGGTTACGGCGGTGGTGTCATCGGACGCTACTGCGATCAACCGGAAATGTTTCCCGGGGTGGCCCATTTCCACACCATGCGCGTCTCCCAGCCGGGCGGCAAGTTTTACACAGCCGAATATCTGCGACAAATATGTGACCTGTGGGATTTACGCGGCAGCGGGATGACCAACATGCACGGTTCGACCGGGGACATCATCTTCCTGGGGACTACCACTCCCCAATTGGAAGAAGTTTTTTACGAATTGACCCACAGGCTGAATCAGGATCTGGGTGGATCCGGTTCCAACCTACGGACCCCCGCCGACTGTATCGGACAGGCCCGCTGCGAGTATGCCTGCTACGACACCCAGGCGCTGTGCTTTACGCTGACCAATGAATACCAGGACGAACTCCACCGTCCGGCGTTTCCCTACAAGTTCAAGTTCAAATTCGACGGCTGCCCCAACTGCTGCGTGGCCTCCATCGCCCGGGCCGATCTGTCTTTCATCGGTACCTGGAAAGACGACATAAAAATCGACCAGGAAGCCGTGCAGGCTTACATCGGCGGTGAAATCCCCCCCAACGCCGGAGACCACAACGGCCGCGACTGGGGCGCTTTCAGTATCCAGAAAGAAGTCATCAGACTCTGCCCCACCGAGTGCATGTGGATGGAAGACAACAAGCTGATGATCGACAACAAGGAGTGCAATCGCTGCATGCACTGCATCAACGTCATGCCGAAAGCCCTGCACATTGGCGACGAACGCGGCGCCAGCATTCTGGCCGGTGCCAAGGCACCGATTTTGGACGGCGCCCAGATGGGCTCCCTGCTCGTCCCCTTCATCAAGGTGGAAGAGCCCTATGACGAAATCAAGGAAGTCATCGAGGGTATCTGGGACTGGTGGATGGAGGAAGGCAAGAACCGCGAGCGCCTGGGCGAACTCATGAAGCGCCAGGGTTTCCAAAGGCTGCTCGAGGCGGCCGGCATTCAGCCGGATGCGCGCCACGTCAAAGAACCGCGCTCCAACCCCTACATCTTCTGGAAGGAAGATGAGGTCGAGGGCGGCTGGGAACGCGACGTCAACGAATTCAGAAAAGACCACAAAAGATAGGGAGGGGGAATCACCATGGCATTTATATCTTCCGGATACAATCCCAAAAAACCGATGGAAGACCGGATTACCGACATCGGTCCGCGAAAATACGATGAGTTTTACCCTCCGGTCATTGCCAAGAACAAGGGCCAGTGGCAGTATCACGAAGTGCTCAAACCCGGCGTTCTGGTGCACGTGGCCAAATCCGGCGACAAGGTCTTCACCGTCCGCTGCGGCGGGGCGCGCCTCATGAGCACCACCCTCATTCGTGAAATTTGCGAGATCGCGGAAAAGCATTGTGATGGCTATGTCCGCTGGACCACCCGCAACAACATCGAATTCATGGTCGACAGCGAAGACAAAGTTAAGCCCCTGGTCGATGACCTGGAAAGCCGCAAGTTCGGCGCCGGCAGCTTCAAGTTTCCGGTGGGGGGCACCGGCACCTCGATTACCAACATCGTCCACACCCAGGGCTGGGTTCACTGCCACACGCCGGCCACCGACGCTTCCGGACCGGTCAAGGCCGTGATGGACGAAATGTTCGACTACTTCAAAAGCCACAGCCTGCCGGCCAAGCTGCGCATTTCTCTGGCCTGCTGCCTGAATATGTGTGGCGCGGTTCACTGCTCGGACATCGCTATTCTGGGCTACCACCGTAAACCGCCGATGCTCGATCACGAGTATCTCGACAAGATGTGCGAAATTCCGTTGGCCATTGCGGCCTGCCCCACGGCGGCCATCAAGCCGTCGAAGATAGAAGTGGGCGGCGTTAAAGTCAACAGTGTCGCCGTAAACAATGAGCGCTGCATGTTCTGCGGCAACTGCTACACCATGTGCCCCGCCATGCCGCTGGCCGACAAGGAAGGCGACGGCATCGTCATCATGGCAGGCGGCAAGGTATCCAACCGGATCAGTGCACCGAAGTTCTCCAAGGTCGTCGTGGCCTTCCTGCCCAACAATGCGCCGCGCTGGCCCGAGACCACGGACGTGATCAAGAAGATGGTTGAAACCTACAGCGCCGATGCCAGGAAATATGAGCGCCTCGGCGAGTGGGCCGAGCGGATCGGCTGGGAGCGGTTCTTCGAGAAATGCGAACTCGACTTCACGCATCACCTGATCGACGACTTCCGCGATCCGGCTTACTACACCTGGCGTCAAACCAGCCAGTTCAAGTTCTAAACCGACTGCTCGAAACCGATGCGGGGGGCTCCGCACTTTAGTCTGTGCCCCCCGTATTCTCTGAAAAGGGGCCCATCATGGAGTATGAAGAGGCAAAACAGAAACTTGTCGAAGCGTTGACAAAAAAGCTCAAGACCAAGTCGAAGTTTTATTTCAACGACCTGGCCAAAATTCTCGAGTCCAAACCCAGAGATGCCAAGAAACTCATCAACAAAATGGTGCAGGAAGGCGTCCTGGAATATTGGTCCAGCGGCAGCACGTCCATGTATGGCATGCCCGGAACCGGCAAACAGGCCGCTGCCGAGCACGAAGAAAAGGAAGAGTAAACCCGACCGGCTTTTTGCTATCTTTGTTCACCGCTTTCCGCTGTTTGACATTCGCTGATGCTGCAGGCAGGATTGATTGGTACTTCCCAGAATAATGATATCGGCTCTGCGGGGCGGTTCGGGAAAGACCATCCTTTCCATCGGCATCATCGCCGCCTTGTGCCGCCGCGGTAAGACCGTTTCGCCGTTTAAAAAAGGTCCGGATTATATCGATGCGGGCTGGCTTGCCCTGGCGGCAGGCCGGCCCTGCTTCAATCTGGATACCTTTATGGTCCCGCCAGCACGTGTGCTGACCTCCTTTCTCTCCCGTTCATCCCGCCAGGACATCGCCGTCATCGAAGGCAATCGCGGTCTCTACGACGGGATCGATATCGACGGGACCACCAGCACCGCCGAGTTGGCCAAACTACTCCAAACCCCGGTCCTGATGTGCATCGACGCAACCAAGACCACCCGCACCATGGCGGCTGTCGTCTCGGGTTGCGAACAGTTCGATCGGGACGTTCCTCTCAGGGGCGTCATCTTGAACCGGGTGGCCGGCGCCCGGCATGAAAACATCCTTCGTCGAAGCATCGAGGCCCATTGCGGCGTGCCCGTGCTGGGCGCCGTTCCCAAGCTGAGCCGACAGAATTTTCCTGAACGCCACATGGGACTGGTTCCCACGCCGGAACACACCTGGGCACGGGAGTCAATTGCCGCCATCGCCGCGATAGCCGAAAAACACATCGACCTATCGGTACTGATCGATATCGCAAACCGCGCGCCGGTCCTCCAACCATTGGAACCGTCAACGACCACAGACATCACCGCAGCCGACCCGACTGCGGCAGTCGATCGATCGGCGCCTCGGATCGGCATCATCAGAGATTCGGCCTTTCAATTCTACTATCCGGAAAACATCGAGGCGCTTTCATCCGCCGGAGCTAAAATCGTTTTTTTCAGCCCCCTTGCAACCGACTCCATTCCGAAGCTCGATGCCCTTTACATCGGCGGTGGTTTTCCGGAAACCCACGCCGAGGCTCTGGCTCAAAATGTGCGCTTCAAAGAGGAATTGAAGCACCTGGCCGAAAACGGTTTTCCGATTTACGCCGAGTGCGGCGGTTTGATGTATTTGGGTAAAGAACTGATCCTGCATGACCGCTCCTATCCCATGGCAGGGGTACTGCCGATATCCTACGGTTTTTCCAAGCGCCCGCAGGGACACGGGTACACGGTTGTCTCGGTCGACAGGCCCAACCCTTACTTTGCGGTCGGAAGCGAACACCGCGGACATGAATTTCACTATTCGCGGGTGTTGGAATGGGGAGAGCAGGACGCGGAACTGGTCTTTCGCATGCAACGCGGCTCCGGTATCTGGAAAGGGCGCGACGGCGCCTGTCGAAAAAACGTACTGGCCACCTACACCCATTTGCATGCGCTCGGTACTCCGACCTGGGCCGAAGCGGTGGTCCGCATGGCGCGGTCTTACCGGCAGGGCACACCAAAACGTGAAGAGACCAACTGAAACCTTTGGTCGTCGAGATTGCGAGCCTTCATCGGCACATTCACACTACCAGATAAATCCGGTTGAAAAACGGAACCGATCGTCTCGAAGAGCACACCGCTCGAGACCAACGACGACTGTTTCTCCCCTCCCGATCGATATTATAATGGAAATACAGAATTTTGCCGTCGAATACATCGCCGGAGCCCTTCACAAGGTCAGCCCCGCTGAGCTCAGCAACGTCCTTTCGAACCGCTACTTCCTCGGTCCCCGTCAGGTTCGCTCCATCATCAGAAGTCTGCTGACAGCCGGAGAGCTGTCTTATACATATGAATATGGCACCAGTTATCTGGATATATCCCTTCAGCGGCCGCTGAACGTCACCGAACGGATCGTTATCCTGCCGCCGGGGGTCGACTTAGATTCCGGGAAGTCATCCGCCGCTGTGCGGATCAGCACCGGTGCGTCCTTCGGGTCCGGCCGCCATCCGACCACCCGCCTGGCGCTGCGGGCTATCGATACGGCCGTGTCACTCTCGACCGCGCAGTTAGATGACAAAGACAGCGCCCTCTTGGATATCGGCACCGGATCGGGAATTCTGGCGATAGCGGCCCTGCAGTTGGGAATTCCCAGGGCCGTGGGTATCGATCCGGACCCTTGCGCGCGGGCGGAGGCAATGGAAAACGCCGTTCTGAACGGTCTTGCGGCACGCCTTGCCATTACGGATCAAGCCCTGTCGCGGTTACCGCACGGCGAAAAATTTACGATAATTACCGCCAATTTGCGATACCCGACGTTGGTGCGGTTG
The DNA here is from genome assembly GCA_029287875.1 of Desulfobacteraceae bacterium. Taxonomy (GTDB): domain Bacteria; phylum Desulfobacterota; class Desulfobacteria; order Desulfobacterales; family SG8-13; genus JARFQH01. The sequence goes on from JARFQH010000103.1 coordinate 6,702, forward strand.
TGCGGAACCGTCGTCTCACACCTGGCAACTGCCGGTTCGCTGGTGCTCTCCGGGATAAAGAGCGACGAGCAGGCCTTCGTCATGGCGGTTTATGGTGAAAAAGGGTTTGCGTGCCGTTGGCAGGCAACGGAAAAAGGATGGGTCGGCCTCGTCCTGCAGCAGCGTCAATGCTGACCGGGCCGAGGGCGGTTGTATCGGACTAAACGCTCATGGATCTTAGGGCCGTCACGGTGCATGAGAATGACGTACCGGAGCCCGAACGAACGGTTGCGAAAAGCGGCTGACTGCCTGAGTCGCTTACGGGGTCTTTGACCGGATCCTATGCCGATACCGGTTGGAAGGCACAACCTTCAAACTGCATCCGAACTCATTATTTGAAGACGGGAGAAGTCCGGGTTTAGAGACCGTTGGCGGCGAGTTTCAGCCGTCTTTCGAAACCGTTCGTTCGGGTGAAGGTGCCCACCTTATTTTTGTGCTAAAATAAAAGAGGCAGGAAGCAACGCTGTGCGTGCTTCCTGCCTCTTTTTAATCAAGCGACCTGGTGTCTGATCGACTTATTTGGTCTTGGGATGGCACTTGGTGCAGGTGGTGGGGGCCGCTTTGGTTTTGTTAGCCTTATTGAAGGCCTTGTGGCAGTCGCGGCAATTCACGTGAAAGGCCTGGGCGACATATTCCAGTTTCTCCTTGTCCGAGAGCTTGGGGGCGTCCTTACCTTTGGGGGGTTCACCGCACTTTTTATGGCACTCGATGCACCTTTTCACCTCTTGACCGGCCGCAATGTCGACCAGCGGTTTGCCCTTGTCGTCGTGGTGGCAGGTGCCGCATTTGTTCTTGTATAGATCGGGCGATTTCTTGGCATAATCTTCGGAATGTTTCTTGTGGCTGAACTCGACAATGCCTTTAGTGTATTCACACCCTTTGTCCTGAATCTTGACCATATCCTCCACCTTGGTGGCGGCGTAGATTCCGGCTGCGAAAAACACGACGGCCGCTCCGATGACCATTGCAATCAACAACGAACGCGTTTTCATAAATTGATTTTCAACCTCCTTTCCTCGAATGGGCATTTCCTCCAGTTGCCCGGCCGGGCCTGCTTTTCATGCGCCAAGACCGGCACCGACCGGATTATTCCGAATTCCGCCGGCGCACAACCCACACGCCGGGCGGAAAACTCCCCTGAGGTCGCCGAATTAGTTACCAAGCCGAAGGGTTCTTGTCAACGGCTATAAACGGATGTCCCTGAAACCGCCGGTCCTCTTCCATTTATTTCCAGTGGGTTAAAGCGGACAATCCGAACAATAGCGTATAAAGTTTCGGAAATCGGCTTTGTAAACCTTTGAACCGTGAACCCTGAACCTGGATCCGATCGGTTATGTTATAGACGTTTGGGGTCTCCGATTGGTTTACCCCCGTCTTTATTCGACTGCAGCGGCGATTCGCGCGATTTAGGGCGCGCGAGGTTTGACGCTTAAACTATCTCATTCGCTGCCGCCAGCCGCAGCGGATTCCTCGGCCGCTGTATCCTCCTCCATTTTCTTCTTCCCGAAAATGCGGGCCCCGATGATGCTGATTTCGAAGAGAAGCATCAGCGGCAAGGCCATCATGATCTGGGTGACCACATCCGGGGGCGTCAGAATGGCCGCTCCGACGAAAAAAAGGAGCAGGGCATACTTTCGGTTTTTCTTCAGAAAATCAACCGATACAATGCCAAGCCTGGCTAAAAAAGTGATCACCAGGGGCAATTCGAAGACCAGTCCGAAGGCCAGCAGGAGTTTGGCCGAGAACCCGAGGTACTCTTTCATCGAGGGCATGGGGCGGATGGTTTCCGTGGCGAATCCGAGGAAAAATTTGAAGCCCCAGGGGAAAACGAGAAAATAGCCGAAAAGGGCGCCGCCGATAAAAAAGAAGGTGGAAAGAAAAACAATCGGCAGCATCAGCCGTTTCTCTTTATCATAGAGACCCGGGGCCACAAAAATCCAGAATTCATAGATGATAACCGGTGCGGCCAGCATCAGGCCCGTGAGAAAGGCCACTTTGAGATAGGTGAAAAAAGCTTCCGGTAGTCCGGTGAAGATCAGCGAGTCACCGGGCTGCATGACCTTGACCAGGGGATGGACCAGGATTTGAAACAGGTATTCTTTGAATCCGTAGGAGATGACAAAGCCAACGCCGACGGCGACAAAACAGACAATCAACCGCTTGCGCAGTTCTTCCAGGTGGGATGTAAAGGGAAGTTTCGACTCCTCATTCATTTCGGGTCGGTCCTTCATGTGCTGTTTTCTCCGGCCGGTTGCGACCGGTATCAACCGTTGGTCGGTCTGCGGTTTCTGTCCCATTATCAGGGATATCCGAGCCGTCCTGCTGCCATTTATCGTAAGCCTCTTTAAGATCAGAGACCTTCTGATCGGACGGTTTTGGATTGTCGCTTACTTCCGGCTGGTTTTTCAAAGCGACTTTATTATCAGTGACGCTATTGGTGAAGCTTTTTTTGACCTCTTTAAGCTCACTGTCCAACTCGATTGATTCTTTCAGTTCGCTGGTTGCTTTTTTGAATTCGCGCAGCGCTCGACCCAATGACTTCGCGAGATCCGGTAGTTTCTTGGGTCCAATGACGATGAGTGCAATAGCCAGAATCAACAACATTTCCGGCATGCCGATACCAAACATGGGGTGTCTCCTTGCAGATCCCCGACCGGTCGGTCGTTTGTGGATAAATTCCGGCGGGTAATTTGGAACGTTTGCTAAACACTCATGGCCCTTCGAGCCGCCACAGTGCATGAAAATGACGCGTCGGAGCCCGGATGAGCGGTTGAGAAAAGCGGCTGACTGTTTGAGTCGCTTACGGGGTCTTAGACCGGACCCAATGATCATACTGCATGGAAGGTACGACCTCTGGGAACAGTCTCCCCCTTCATTTGAAGACGGGACTGGTCCGGGTTTAGAGCCCGTTGGTGGCGAGTCTCAGACGCAATTCGAAACCGGTTATCCGGGCGGAGGCGCCCACCTTATTTTCGCGTTAAACCTGCGTTAATTAAAAGGCTTAACTTCTACTGGGTTTCCGATAACCTGTCAAGACCAATGGAAATCCGGCTCATATTTTGCTTGATGGAAAGGAGGATTTTTGATAAATTTGTAGGGGTTAAAAAGATTTCTCCCCAACCGGCGCTAAAGGTGAAGTCCAGGATTAAGAGCAAAAGGCATGCGGTTATGATTCAGGCGTTCGACCAGGAGCAGATCGAAAAAACGGAAACGATTTTGGAAACGGATCTTTCGGCCAATGGCGTAAAAGTTGCCCTTTTGGTGGACATGGCCGGCCACATCATCGCCAAATGCTGTGGTGAAGACCGCAACCAGGGCGTCTATGCCCTGGCGGCCCTTGCGGCCGGGAACTTCGGGGCGGTCAATGCAATGGCCAAAATCGTCGGGGAGGACGAATTTTCGCTTTTGTTTCACAAAGGTCAAGACGAAAATCTGCACTTCAGCAAGGTCAACAATGAGCTGCTGCTGATTACCGTCTTTGGTAATGATGTGTCGCTCGGATTCCTGCGGCTGAAAATTGCAGAAGCGATCGAGCGGATCCGCGTGCTTTGGTAAACCGAAAGAATACCCGTCGGAAACGGATCTCCGGGCAGGCAATAACGTCAGTCCGCCTTTTCAGGTTTCAAAACCATCAGGAATAAATTTCCTCTCTGCTGCATGTATCCAGCGGCTACCTCGGCATACGGGCCACTGCCCCAAAACAGGTCGGCCCGTGCCGGACCGCGAATGGCGCCACCGGTGTCCTGGCTGAGCACGAATCGGCCGAATGTTTCCCAATCGATAATTTGATCGCTGCTATCGAGGATCGGCTTTTCGGTTTCGATGTAGACCAGCGCCGGCAGGGGAAAAAGCCGGTAGTCAAGAGCAATCGAGCGGCCGGGTGTCAGTTTGACCTCCAGGAACCCCAACGGCCCGTCTTTTTCAACCCGAAAAAAAACGTAACTGGGATTGTGGTTGAGGATGCTGCGGGTTTCCTCCGGGTGGGCCGCCAGGAAGGAGCGAATGCGCTGCATCGACATTTCCGGGAGCGGTATTTTGCCTTCGTCGACCAGGAGTCGGCCGATGCTTCGATACGGCCGACCGTTGGATGAATCGTAGTGAAGGTTGAGCGTCTCGCCGCTCTCCAGCAAGACCCGGCCGGAGCCCTGAATCTGGAGAAAAAACAGGTCCACAGGGTTTTCGAGCCACGCCAGAACGGGCGCATTGCCCGCCAGAACGCCCTGTTCTTCGATGTCTTTGCGCTCATAATAAGGGACGACGGTTTGGCCGGTCAGACGACCGGTGAGTTTTTCACCCGTGTATTTCTCTGAAAAAGCCGCGAGATCGATGGTCACCAGGTCATCCGGGCGTCCCAGGATCGGCACCCGATGTGTTTTGTCGGGCTGCCGCCGGGCGCTCAATAGGGGTTCATAGTAGCCGGTAAACAGGACGTCCTTTTCGGGACCGTTGCCGGCGGACCGATACACTCTATAGTTGTCCCGGATGAATCGGCTCAGTTCGTCATCAGGTGGACCGGTTTGGATAAACGCTAAAAACGACTCCATCGAACGCGCCAAGTGCACTGCTGAATAGCTGTCCTCGCCGAATCGGAATTCTTTGTCCAACGGCACGCGTTGTAAATATGCCAGGCTTTGTCGGATGCTCTCCTCTAAACCGTCGAAATGCATGTCGTCCGTGAATTTGGGATAGCTTGCAGAAGAGATCTCAAAGACGGCATGCTCCTTGGGGGCAGCGCAACCGCCGATCCAGCCGGCCAGAAGGAATAGTCCTAAAAATAGAGGCAGCGTTAAAACGGTCTGCCGAGACCTCTGTAACGCCGACCCACGCGCATCGAAGCACCCGGACCGGCCGGTTCTCATTATATCGCCGAACATATGCGCACCGCCTTTATTCTCGCTTTACTCTCCACGCGCGTAATGGCCGCTTTTGCCACCGGATTTTTCAACCAGACACACATCGGTTATGGTCATTTCGCGGTCATGGGATTTGCACATGTCGTATATGGTCAAGGCCGCTACGGTCACGGCAGTCAGGGCTTCCATTTCAACACCGGTGCGGCCCACAAGGCGCGCGCCGGCTTCGATTCGAATCAAATGGGCCGCCCGATCCGGAAAAAAATCGATCCGCACATGGGTCAAGGGCAGCGGATGACACATCGGTATGAGGTCGGATGTTTTTTTGGCGGCCATCACGCCGGCGATACGCGCCGTTTCAAGAACATTGCCCTTTGTCACGGCACCCGCCAGAATTTTCTCCAGAGTGTCGGGCTGCATGGTGATTGCGCCCCTTGCGACTGCCGTCCGATCGGTCGCCTCTTTGGCGGTAACGTCGACCATGCGGACCCTTCCCTCGGTGTCCATATGGGTGAATCCCGTCATGCGCGGCCCTCCTTTACTCAAAGTGTTCGATTTTACGGGTTGCCGTTTTTTTGATGGCGTCGAGCATCGATTGCATTGCGGAAAGCACGTTTTCACGCACATCGCCGGCAACCACCAGTACCATCACATCTTCGCCCACCGGCAGATACCGGTTTTCGGCAATGCTGACCTCAACCGCAACGATGCCGGGTCTCCGAAGACCTTCGGCGATGATGTGATTCAGCCGATCGTGATCGACGCTCACTTCAAGACCCTTGACCCGACGCCCATCGCGGGAGGTGGCCCGCACGGTTCCGTTGTGGCACAGAATCATGCCGACCCGATCGAATTCGGGATGTTTTTTAACCGTGTCGATGAGGTGTTGGGTATCCATGGGATCTCTCAAAATCTAATTGGGGAGACGGTTCAGCAGTCCCGTTCAGATTTCGCACCATGCAGTGCTTCGGCCCGGGCCATGTCTGCCGGAGAGTTGATGTTGAAAAACGATATCAGCTGTGGGTCGAGCCGGCGCAGGCGCTCTTCCGGAATAGTTCTGACGTGCATCTTTTTTAAGAAGAGTTGGATTTTGAGTCTGTTTTTGGTCAAGTGTCGGCGCACGTTTTCCAGGCAGCGTGTCGAATAAGCTGCACAGAGGGGCTCGAAGCCGGCCGCTGTTTCCGGAATCACGGCATCTATATCAGGCGTGATGGCGCCGATGACGGACTCCACTACCTCTTTTTTCAAAAACGGAATGTCACATGCCGCGAAAAACGCATACGGTGTCCGGCTATGAAAAAGGCCGGCATGGATTCCGGTCAATGAACTCCGGACGGGAAAGAGATCGGTCACGATGTGGGCGTCCCAATCCAAAAATTTGATCGGATCGTTGGTGACCACTATAATTTCTTCGAACATTTCCCGAAAAATCCGGTAGAGTCGATCGACGATGCGCTCGCCGTCGATGGTCAGAAACGCCTTTTCTTTGCCGGAGAAACGGGTGTTAAGCCCACCGGCAAGAATGATGCCGCTGCAGGAATTTTTCATTTCTTGATCGGAAACTGATTCGTATTCTTATTAAACGCTCATGGCCCTGCAGGCCGCCACGGTGCATGAAAATGACGCGCCGGAGCCCGGATGAGCGCTTGAGAACAGCGGCTGACTGTTTGAGTCGTCTACGGGGTCTTGGACCGGACCCAATGCCGATACCGCATGAAAGAAACACCATTGGGGAACAAACCCGACCCCCTTATTTGAAGACGGGCCAGGTTCGGGCTTAGAACCGTTGGCGGCGAGTTTCAGCCGCCTTTCGCAATCGCTTATCCGGGCTCCGGCGCCAACCTTATTTTCGTGTTAAAGCCTTGCAAACTTAAATTAGTAAAAATAGCATGTAAAATCAAGACAATTTGATTTTCTACAGAATTCTTACGGCCACCGAGAGCCTCTGAACGATGGGGCTGCTTCCCGATGCAATTCTATACTCCTTGCTTCAGGAAAACCTTGAAAAGGCCCTCCTGATGGGTGTAAAGATCATGAGCAAAACATGGGAACCCACACACACAAAAAAAA
>JARFQH010000037.1 GCA_029287875.1 Desulfobacteraceae bacterium
CTGCCAGGCTTAAACGCCGCAAAGAGAACACGTGGTGGCCGGATCGTCGCTTTGCGTCAGATCGAGGTCGACGATGCTACCGGGGATTTGGATGTCTTTGACATATTTCAAGAGCAGGCGCAGGATCTGAATCTGCCGGAAGCGCTGACCAGGAAACCCAAAAGGGTGACCCAAGGGCATGTGCGTGTAAACCGCGCGCGGCGGCCTGACTTTTTGGGTAATTTCTTTTGAAAACGTGATGGAAATGGTGGCGATACCGGCGGCTTCGACCGCTCGCTGGATCAGTCCCACGGACTGGTTGCACAGGCCTCAGGCCGGTGTGAGCAGGGCAATGTCGACACTGTCCTCTCTCAGTTTTTCAGCCACACCCGGAGCGGTTTCACTGATCAAGGTGTCTATGTGGCGATTCGAGATGTGTCCCATGAAGGAAAAGTAGCGATGATTCACCTGGCCGATTTCACCGAATTGCTCGAGCAACCGCACCCGTTCGAGCGGGAAGACAATGTTGATGTCCCGGACCGCATCCCTGTTATCATAGTAGTTGTGAGTGATGGATAGATTAGCCGGTTTGGCGTCGGCGGGGATTTCTCGGAAAGACGGGTCGCCTTGTCGATCCTTCATGTCGAAGGGCGGCTGGCTTTTCAAATGAACCCCAGCGGTAGTGATCAGCGCCAGGCGGCTCTTGGCCAGATCACCCATGAAAGAAGTCCAGGGGGTTTGGGAGTAACGAGCGATCCGGGCCTTTTGGGCATATCTTCTCAGCATCGAGGGATATCGGGTGAAGAGCCGTGCAATCAGCTTGTCTTTCAGTTGTTTCATTTCAAATGTATTCACCCGTATCCATCTGCGGGTCTCCCCCAGCCCATGTGATGCCAGCCGCCTCCGCGCTGCCCGTAACCGCCCATGCCCCACCCGGCGAAAGCCGAGGCGACGAATCCCACCGTGGCGATAACGGCTACGATAATGATACTTTTCTTCAACGTCAATATAAAGGTAATTTGACTTTGATGAATATGGTCATAATTTTCGACTTAGTTATGAAGCAAGAATGTGCAGCTGACACAATAATAAGGAAAAAAACTATGTCCAAACAAACCTTTTCCATTCCGAATATATCCTGTGGCCACTGCGTCATGAGCATCAAGAACGAGCTGGGCGATCTCGACGGAGTAAAAAAGGTGGAGGGCGATCCGGGTGCCAAGACCGTCACCGTCGAATGGGAAGCTCCGGTCACCGAGGAGAAGATCAAGGCAACCCTTAAGGAGATCAACTACCCGGCGGCATAGGAGCATCATGAAGGCAAACGGATACAACGTGTTTCTTGTCAAAGCGATCGAAGCGGCTCTGGAGGCGGGACAGGTGATACTGGACGTGTATCATTCGGAATTCGCAGTGGAGCACAAGGCCGATAACTCGCCGCTGACGCGCGCGGACCAAAAGTCTCACGAACTGCTCATAGCCGCATTAAAAGGCTTTCACATTCCTATCCTCAGTGAGGAAGGGCGGGAAATTCCTTACAAAGACCGGAAAACCTGGGAGCGGCTCTGGATTATCGATCCGCTGGACGGTACCAAGGAATTCATCAAGCGCAATGATGAGTTCACGGTCAATATCGCGCTGGTCGAATACGGTCTGCCTAAGTTAGGCGTCGTCTATGCCCCGGTCAAAGATTGGCTCTACTTTGCCGCCGGAAAGCTTGGTGCATATAAAATAGATAATCTATTAGGTACTGAAGGATCCAATAGAATCGGCGGCAACGACCTTAACCCGGACAAAACACTTCGCAGACTGCTGAAGAATGCAACCCGGCTGCCGGCCGGTAAACGACCTAAAACGCCGTTTGTGATCGTGGGGAGCCGGTCGCATGCCAATCCGGATCTTAAAAAATTAGTCGAGGAAAAGCGGCGGGAACACGGTGAGGTCAAACTCATTAGTGCCGGCAGCTCTCTGAAAATATGTATGGTGGCTGAGGGTCTGGCGGACATGTATCCCCGTCTCGGGCCGACCTGCGAGTGGGATACGGCGGCCGGACAGGCGGTTGCCGAAATGGCTGGAGCCAAGCTGCTCGATTACAAGACCGGCGAACCGCTTAAGTACAATCGGCCCGACCTGCTCAATCCTTGGTTTGTCGTCCGTCGATAAACCGTGCTCGGCATCGATAGGTGCTTTGACTTCCGTGGCTTTTCGGTTTGAGATAACTCATGAACGAAAAAAAAATAACATTACCGATTACGGGAATGACCTGTGGCAACTGCGCGGCCAACATAGAACGAGGCGTTAAGAAGCTCGACGGCGTAGCGGAGGTCAACGTCAATTTTGCCAGCGAGAAGGCCGCAGTGGCTTTCGATCCCCAAAAGATAGGCGTCGAAGACCTGATCAAAAAAATCGAAAAAACGGGATACGGGATCGGTACGGCCAAAATTGAATTTCCGGTCACGGGAATGACCTGCGCCAACTGCGCTATGAATATCGAACGGACCCTGAACAAAAAAGTTCCGGGTGTGCTCGCAGCGGCGGTCAATTTCGCCTCCGAACGCGCCACCGTGACCTACATCCCGGGAGTTGCCGGCATCGAGGACATAATTGCGGCCGTCGAAAAAGCCGGCTACGGCGCCATTGCTCCGGTTGAGGGATTGGACGCGGAAGATGCCGAACAGCAGGCCCGGGAAGCAGAGATTCGAGACCAAACGCACAAATTTATAATCGGTGTGGTTTTTGCCCTGCCGTTGTTTGCCTTGAGCATGGCGCGTGACTTCGGCCTCATCGGCGCCTGGAGCCATGCCGGCTGGATGAACTGGTTTTTTTTCGCCCTGGCCACGCCGGTTCAGTTCTACACCGGATGGGACTATTACAAAGGCGGTCTGAAAAGCCTGTCCAACAAGAGCGCCAACATGGACGTCCTGGTCGCGATGGGGTCGTCGGTGGCTTATTTTTACTCACTCGCGGTGCTATTGATCCCCGGATTCGGAACGCACGTTTATTTTGAAACCTCTGCG
>JARFQH010000158.1 GCA_029287875.1 Desulfobacteraceae bacterium
TGCTGGTTAAAAAGGGCCGTATTTTTACGGTGCGCGCGATTAAGCGGCTTCAGGCCACCGGTGCAGAGGCCATCCCGATCGGGAGGGAAGATCTCATCGACAGGGTTTTCGCCCATCCCCTATACGACCCCCAAACCGCGCTGCCGATCATCAAGGCCAACGAGACCGTCGACGAAGAAAATTTGGCCAAGCTCGAACAGGCAGGGATCAACGAGTTTGATGTGCTTTTCATCGACGGGGTGACGACCAGCGACTCGATCCGCAAGACGCTTCTGATCGACAAGGTCGAGAGCAAGGAAGAAGCGCTTATTGAGATCTATCGTCGGTTGAGACCGGGTAACCCGGCGACTCCTGAAGTGGCCCAGGATTTTATCGACAATTTGTTTTTCAAACCCAATTACTACGACCTTTCCGGCGTCGGCCGTCTGAAGATCAACCAGAGACTCGGCATCAACACCTCGCTGAGCCTTCGAATTCTGCGCAAAGAAGATATTCTGTTGACGGCCAAGGCCCTGGTCGAGCTCAGGGACACCCAGGGTGTCGTCGACGACATCGATCATCTCGGCAATCGCCGGGTGCGGGCGGTGGGTGAGCTGCTCGAGAACCAGTATCGCATCGGCCTGGTGCGCATGGAACGTGCCATCAAGGAACGAATGAGCCTTCAGGAGGTCGATGCGCTGATGCCCCACGATTTGATCAACCCTAAACCGGTTTCGGCGGTGGTCAAGGAATTTTTCGGCACCAGCCAACTCTCCCAATTCATGGACCAGACCAATCCGCTGTCAGAAACTACGCATAAAAGACGTCTCAGCGCCCTCGGCCCGGGCGGGTTGACGCGGGAGCGTGCCGGATTCGAAGTGCGCGACGTTCATCCCTCGCACTATGGCCGTATCTGTCCGATCGAAACACCGGAAGGTCCCAACATCGGCCTGATCGTTTCACTGAGTACTTACGCCAGGGTTAATAACTTCGGCTTCATCGAGACACCTTACCGGGTTGTGAAGGATGGTCAGGTTACCAATGAGGTCAAATTTTTGGATGCATTCGAAGAAAAGGAACATCCGATTGCCCAGGCCAATGCCCTGATTGACGAAAATGGTCGCTACGTCAACGCCATGGTGACATCGCGAGTGGCCGGCGAGTTCATGATGGTGCCGCGCGAGGAGATCGAGTTGATGGACATTTCGCCCAATCAGCTGGTGAGCGCCTCGGCTTCACTGATCCCCTTTTTGGAAAACGATGACGCCAACCGGGCGTTGATGGGCTCCAACATGCAGCGCCAGGCGGTTCCGCTCCTGGTCAATGAGGCCCCACTGGTGGGAACCGGCATCGAAGGGGTGGTCGCAAAGGATTCGGGTGTTGCCATTGTCTGCCATCGTGACGCGGAGGTGGTCGAAGTGGACGCTTCCCGCATCGTGCTGAAACACGAACCCACGGGCGACCCTCGGTCCAAGGACGTCACCATCTACAATTTGTCGAAATTCATCCGCAGCAATCAGAACACCTGTTTCAACCACCGCCCCATCGTGGTCAAGGGGCAGAAGGTCTTGGCCGGCGAAATTATCGCCGACGGTCCCGCAACGGACAAGGGCGAGCTGGCGCTCGGTAAAAATGTGACAGTGGCGTTCATGCCGTGGGGCGGTTACAATTTCGAGGATTCCATTCTGGTCAGCGAACGGCTGGTCCGCGACGGCGTCTACACATCCGTTCATATCGAGGAATTCGAGGTCGTGGCCAGAGACACCAAACTGGGCAAGGAAGACATTACCCGCGACATTCCGAATGTGGGAGAGGAGGCTCTTAAAAATCTCGATGAGAGCGGCATCATTCGTTTGGGAGCCGAGGTCGTGCCGGGCGATATTCTGGTCGGCAAGATCACTCCGAAAGGCGAAACACAACTCTCTCCCGAAGAGAAATTGCTGCGGGCCATTTTCGGAGAGAAGGCCGGCGACGTCAAGGATACGTCCCTCAGGGTGCCGCCGGGCATTCAAGGGATCGTGATCGATGCGAAAGTATTCTCGCGGCGCGGGGTCGAGAAAGACGACCGGACACGGCTGATCGAAGATGAAGAAATCGCGGCCCTGGAAAAGGATCGCGACGACGAGCTGGCCGTGATCGAGGATGTGGTGCGCGGTGAGCTCAAGGCGCTGCTGTTAGGTGAGAAGGCGCAATCGACTCTCAAGAAGGGTAAAAAGATACTGATCAACAAAGGGGTCAAATTTGATGAAGAAACCTTGAACCTGGTCCCTTTGGCCCAGCTCGAGGGTCTTATTCTAAAAGATCCGAAGTTGACCGAACGGGTGCACGAACTGCTCGAGCGCTATCGCGATCAGGGGGAACTCACCCGCATGGTCTTTGAACAGCAGGTCAGCCGTTACGCCAAGGGGGACGACCTGCCGCCTGGCGTCATCAAACTCGTCAAGGTCTATGTCGCCATGAAGCGCAAGCTTTCCGTGGGGGACAAGATGGCCGGGCGTCACGGCAACAAGGGTGTTGTTTCCAGAATTTTGCCGGTCGAGGATCTGCCTTATTTTCAAGACGGTACACCGGTCGACATGGTACTCAACCCGCTGGGCGTGCCCTCACGTATGAACGTGGGCCAGATTTTGGAGATCCATCTCGGGCGGGCGGCCAAGACGCTTGGCGATCAGCTGAGCCTGCTGCTGGAAGAGCAAAAAAACAAGGCTCTGCGGGATACATTGAAAAGGATATTTTCCGACCCCGATACGCAGAAGGTGATCGCCGGCTATGACGAAGAAGATCTGACCGCATTTGCCACCCAGTACAAGAACGGTGTTTATATGGCCACGCCGGTATTCGACGGCTCCAAGGAGGAAGAAATCAAGGCGTTGTTGGCGGAAGCCGGAGTCAGCACGACCGGGCAGACGACCCTCTACGACGGCCGAACCGGTGAGGCTTTCAAAGAAAAAATTACGGTCGGCACGATGTATGTGCTGAAATTGCACCACCTGGTCGACGATAAGATTCACGCCCGATCCATCGGACCTTATTCGCTTGTGACACAGCAGCCGCTGGGCGGCAAGGCGCAGTTCGGTGGCCAGCGGCTCGGCGAGATGGAGGTCTGGGCCATGGAGGCTTACGGTGCGGCCTATGCCCTGCAGGAATTTCTGACGGTTAAATCGGACGATATGGCCGGGCGAACACGCATGTATGAAAAGATCGTCAAAGGCCAGAACGTCCTGGAGCCCGGTATACCCGAGTCGTTTCGGGTGATGACCAAGGAGCTCCAAGCTCTGGGGTTGGATATCGACCTGATCGAAGGCAAAGGATGATATTCGACGGACCCGGACAACGGCCGTTAGGATCCCCAATTGAGACGTGAAAGGGAATAAAAGCCATGATGGATACATTGTACGATTTTTTCGCTAAGCCGACCGATCCCAGAAAATATACCGGCATCAGGATATCGCTGGCTTCTCCGGAACAGATTCGCAAATGGTCGTTTGGAGAAATCAAGAAACCTGAAACCATCAATTATCGGACCTTCAAACCCGAACGCGACGGCCTGTTCTGCGCCAAGATATTCGGTCCGACAAAGGATTATGAGTGCAACTGCGGTAAATACAAGCGTATGAAGCATCGAGGCGTGATCTGTGAGAAGTGCGGGGTGGAGGTCATTCAGTCCAAGGTGCGCCGAGAACGCATGGCCCACATCGAACTGGCGACGCCGGTTTCCCACATCTGGTTTCTCAAGAGTCTTCCCAGCAAAATCGGAAATCTGCTGGATCTGACCCTCAAGAACATGGAAAAAGTGCTTTACTTCGACAGCTACATCGTCATCGATCCCAAAGAGACAGATCTGACCAGGGGGCAGCTGTTGTCCGACGAGAAGTACCGCGACGCACTCGAGAAGTACGGTACCCACTTCAAAGCCGGCATCGGCGCCGAAGCCGTTAAGGAGATGCTGGCCGATCTGAACTTAGACGAGACCTACAAGGAGCTGCGCCGTGATATCCGCGAGACCGGATCGGTCGCCAAGCGCCAGAAGCTGGCCAAACGGCTGAAGATTGTCGATGCATTCCGCAAATCCGGTGTCAACCCGCTCTGGATGATCATGGACGTCATCCCAGTGCTGCCGCCCGATCTGCGACCGCTGGTGCCGCTGGAAGGCGGCCGCTTTGCCACCTCCGATCTCAATGATCTCTACCGGCGGGTTATCAACCGCAACAACCGCTTGAAACGTCTGATCGATCTGAAAGCTCCGGACATCATTGTCCGCAACGAGAAGCGGATGCTTCAGGAGTCGGTCGACGTGTTGTTCGACAACGGTCGGCACGGCCGGGTGATCACCGGCACGAACAAGAGGCCGCTCAAGTCTCTCAGCGACACCTTAAAGGGCAAACAGGGACGTTTCCGTCAAAACCTTTTGGGCAAACGAGTCGACTATTCGGGCCGGACGGTGATCACGGTGGGTCCCGACCTGCGGCTGCACCAGTGTGGTCTGCCCAAGATCATGGCGCTGGAGCTCTTTAAACCCTTTGTCTACTATCGACTGGAGCAAAAGGGCCTGGTTTCCACCGTCAAAAGCGCCAAGAAAATGGTCGAGCGCGAGACCCCGGAAGTTTGGGATACGCTGGACGAAGTGGTCAAGGAATATCCGGTGATGCTCAACCGGGCACCCACGCTGCACCGACTTGGCATACAGGCCTTCGAACCGACTCTGATCGAAGGCAAGGCGATCCAGCTCCATCCGCTGGTCTGTACGGCTTTTAACGCGGATTTCGACGGCGATCAGATGGCTGTCCATGTACCGCTTTCGGTCGAAGCCCAGATCGAAGCGCGCGTCCTGATGCTTTCCAGCAACAACATCCTCTCGCCGGCCAACGGCTCGCCGATCATCGTCCCGAGCCAGGACATCGTCCTGGGGCTCTACTACATGACGCGCGGCATACCGGCCCGCAAGGGAGAGGGGAAGTATTTCGCCAACCCGGAGGAAGTCCGCATCGCTTATGATGCCGGGGCGGTGGATCTGCACGCCGAGATTGCAGTGCGCATGAACGGCAGCCGCGTCAACACGACCGTTGGCCGCATTCTGCTGTGGGAAATCATTCCGGAAGAGGACATCTTCGATCTGTGCCACATCATGGTCAGGGACTTGCAGGAAGCCCGGTCCATCCGCCGGAAGCTCAGAGAGGGGGCTGATTTCACCGAGCAGGTTGCGGCCCACTCCCAGAGTCCCGACAAGCAGAACAGCGGAAACATCGGTCTGATGCGAAAAGATGAGTTCGTCAATATTTTCAACATCGACGAAGACACCGCCGACAAGGTGTATTACTTGAAGGTCGGCGAGATCAGCGGTGTGCTTTCCGCCGACGGAAAACACCATGTATTCAAAGTGCTTCGGCGGCAGGCGCCGATCCCCTTTGACGTGGTCAACCGCGTGATGGACAAGAAAACGCTGAGGGACCTGGTGGATTACGTTTACCGCAACCTCGGCCCCAAGGCGACCGTTATTCTATCCGATCGTCTCAAGAACACCGGCTACCGCTACTCGACCGAAGGTGGCCTGTCGATTTCGATCGACGCCATGATCACGCCTGATTCGAAGTGGAAGATCCTGAGCGAGGCCGAACGCCAGGTGGAGGAGATCAGCCGGCAATACACGGAAGGGTTGATCACTCAGGGCGAGAAATACAACAAGGTCGTCGACATCTGGGCCAAAGCTACTGATGATGTTGCCAACGAAATGATGGCGGCCATGCGGCTGGCGCCGGTCATCGACACCGAAGGCCGCTCGGTTAC
This sequence comes from Desulfobacteraceae bacterium, assembly GCA_029287875.1. Taxonomy (GTDB): domain Bacteria; phylum Desulfobacterota; class Desulfobacteria; order Desulfobacterales; family SG8-13; genus JARFQH01. Next base: position 5,764 of record JARFQH010000158.1, read on the forward strand.
CGATGAAAAAGGTAATCCGATCATCGCCGAGAGCTTCAACCCGATTTACATGATGGCTGATTCGGGTGCCCGCGGCAGCAAAGATCAGATGCGGCAGCTAGCCGGCATGCGCGGTCTGATGGCCAAGCCCTCCGGCGAAATTATCGAAACCCCGATTACCTCAAACTTCCGCGAAGGTTTGTCGGTTTTGCAGTACTTTATTTCCACCCATGGGGCCCGCAAGGGCTTGGCGGATACGGCTTTGAAGACTGCCAACTCGGGCTACCTCACGCGAAGGCTTGCGGATGTGGCTCAGGATTGCATCGTCATGGAAGATGACTGCGGGACCCGCATGGGCGTTGAAGTCGGACCGCTGATCGAAGGCGGTGAAGTCATTCAACGCATCGGTGAACGCATTCTGGGCCGTGTAGCGGCCGAAGATGTCATCGACCCGTTCAACGACGAGGTCATCGTGGCGGCCAACGAAGATATCGATGAGAACGTGAGCAAACGGATCGAAGAGGCCGGTTTGACCGCTGTCCGGATCCGTTCCGTGCTGACCTGCAAGACCAGAGTCGGTGTTTGCGCCAAATGCTACGGACGGGATCTCGCCCACGGTCAAACCGTGGAACAAGGCCAAGCCGTCGGCATCCTGGCGGCCCAGTCGATCGGCGAGCCCGGCACCCAGCTGACGATGCGGACCTTCCACATCGG
>JARFQH010000165.1 GCA_029287875.1 Desulfobacteraceae bacterium
TAGGGACCGTGCTTGTAGATCCTGCCGCACCTTTCGGGAGTGGCCATGCTCAAACAGTTCAGCAAGTCCCTTATGCTTAAAGCTCTTTATCACATGTCGGATTGTATCAAATCTTGATACAGTGTCAACAAAATTGTTACACAATTTCTAAGAAAGCTGAATTTTCTGTAGCGTAGCCGTTACGACAGGTATGCCGGTGAAGGGGAAAATTGTTGGTCTGAGAGGCAGCATCAAAATACCAGAAAAACAAGTTGATTCCAAAAGAATAAGAAAGTAAAGAAAAAATGACCACTCACAAAATAGCCGAAGGCGATTGATGAATTTTACTCACGCATGCAATGCATCGTTACTAAAAGAAAAAGGAACAAAGGAAGGTTGTTTTGCCCGTCTGTTGCATCTCGATAACAACCACCACCGGCATATTGTCGAGGGCCGTGTTGACGGCATCGGCAATGTCTCTCACATAAAAGTCTGTCATGATACTGCATGATACAGTGTCATAATGCCACCGTCAAATGAAACAATTTGACAGACATTAACCTATAGGTTGAGCGGTTTCCCGCCCAGGCAGGATTTATCGTTCCGGATTGAAAAGCCCTCAAATGCATTGTATGAAAATACGCCGAAGTGGCAAAGTTTCTTTTTTGATCAAACTGGCCGCCTTTCTGGCCAGCGGCTGGGCTGAACCCTGAACCCAGAACGTTGAACCCAGAACCCTGAACCGCTCAACCCGAATCCTTATATGTCCGCTGTGGGTCTGTCAATACGGTTGGGTCGGTTGAGCCCGTTGAGCCCGTTTAGCCCGCTGAGCCTGTTTAGCCAGATGAGCCAGAAACAAACCGACCTAACTGACCAAACTGACCTAACCGGCTAAACCGGCTAACCGGCAAAAAATCAGTTGTGTTGAACTCGCTCGGCACTGTAACATCACCTCCGGATGAAAAAACCGACCCACAGGCTCCTCGGCGAACTGGCGGTATTCGCATCGGCCTTCTGTTTCTATTTTTCGACGGTGGTGATCAGATGGTCCCAAGCCGAGGTCACGATCGATCCCTCTTACTTTGCGTTTTTCCGGTTTCTGACCGGATTCCTGGTGGTCTGTGCCATTATGGTCTTCAGAAGCCAACCACCGCGCCCACAGCGCTACCACCTTCTGGTCGGAAGAGCCGTGGCCAACAGTGTAGCGGTATACTTTTTCTACATGTCAGTAAAATACACCTCGGTGGCCGAAGCCAATATCTTGAATATGACCTACCCGGTCTTCGTCGCCCTACTTTCGTGGGGATTGCTCCGTGAACAGCGCGACCCGACGGCCCTGGCGTTGGTGGCGGTTGCCTTCGCGGGCATCTGGCTCATTCTGGCTCCCGCCGAAATCGACATTAAGCTGGCTAACCTGTGGGGATTGGCGTCGGGTGTGTCGGCGTCCTTTGCCATTATGTACCTGAGCGTCAGCCGCCGTTATCACGATGCCAACACGGTGCTTTTTTTCATGTTCGGCTTAGGATCACTCTTGACGGCGGCCGTTTTTCACAAGCACTTTTTCTGGCCGAATTCAACCTGCCTCTATTATCTGGTCCTGTGCGGCGTTGCCGGTATCGCCGGACAGTTTTTGATCACCATCGGCTTTCGCTACATCACTGCCGTCGAGGGGAGCATCATATCATCGACACGAATTTTGCTGGCGGCGTTGCTCGGACCCGCTATGACAGGGGAAGGGTCCTTGACCTCAGCCGGATGGATCGGCGCGCTGCTCCTTTTCGGCGTCAATGCCGCCCTGGCCTTGCGTCGGGTGCATCCGCATTAGAGCCGGCCAGGTTGCAATTCCGGGCAGATGTGATTATACTGGCTTCGTTATGAAATCGCACAATGAAAAAATACCTGATCCTAAAGAAATCGAGAAGGAAATCAGCGAGTTTCTTTCCAAAAAATTCAAAGACAACGTCAAAATTGTCTCGCCCGTCGTATTGCACCAATCGCTGGCGTTAGAGAAACCGGAGCCCTCCTCCGATTCCACAAAAAAGATCAATTTTGATCTATTGCCCGAGGACCTGATCGCCTTCCTGGACCAGTATATCGTCAAGCAAGATCAAGCCAAAGCCATTCTAGCCACAAAAATTTGCACCCATTTCAACCGCATCAAACGCTCCCAAAGTCGACCGGCCGATGGCAACGGCATGATGATCGGCAGCATTAAAAACAATGTCCTGATGCTCGGCCCGACCGGTGTCGGCAAGACGTACATCATCAAACTGATCGCCGAAAAAATCGGAGTCCCGTTCGTCAAGGGCGACGCCACCAAGTTCAGCGAAACCGGTTATGTCGGTGGAGACGTCGAAGACCTCGTGCGGGACCTGGTGCGAGAAGCCGATGACGATATCGAGCTGGCCCAATATGGAATCATTTACATCGATGAAATCGACAAAATCGCCGGCAGCCGGGAGCACTTCGGCGCCGATGTGTCCCGCACCGGCGTTCAGCGCGGTCTTCTCAAACCGATGGAAGAAACCGAAGTCGATCTGAAGGCCGCCCATGACCCGATTTCGATGATTCAGGAGATTGAACGCTACCGTAAAACCGGCAAGCGCCATAAACGCGTCCTCAACACCAAAAACATCCTTTTCATAATGAGCGGGGCCTTTGCCGATCTGCCGGCGATCATTCGGAAACGCCTCAATGAAAAAGGAATCGGTTTCGGGGCCCCCATAAAAAACACGACAGAGGATCTGGACATTCTCCTGCACGTCAGGTCCGAAGATCTCATCAAATACGGATTCGAGTCCGAGTTTGTGGGGCGCCTGCCGGTCCGGGCCATTTTCGAGAATTTAACCGAGGCCGATCTGTTCGAGATCCTGCACAACCCGAACAACCCGATCATGCTTGGCAAAAAACTCGATTTCGCCGCTTACGGGATCGACATCAAGTTCGATGAAGACGCTCTGAAAATACTGGCCAAAATCGCTAGCGAAGAAAACACGGGCGCCAGAGGGCTAGTCAGCGCCGTGGAAGGCACCCTGCTGCCTTTTGAAAGAAAACTGCCATCGACCAGTATCCGGGAATTTCCGGTCACCGAGCGCGTGATCCGTAACCCCGAGGAAGCGCTGGCCGAAATGACCGCTGCGAAGGACAGTGATGCCCTGCACAGTACCTTCGAAGAGCTGAGTCGCAAAGAGCAGGCCTTCATCAGAGACTACCTCAAGTCGAACACGGGCAAACTGGCCGAAAATTACAGCCTGACCATGACCGCTGCGCGCATCGCCACTGTGGCGAATTGTTATTCCCGTCACATCGTAGACGTGGGAACGGCGATCCGCCAGATACGCTCCTACTACGATGAGGTCAAACAAATTGAACTTTTTTTCTTCAAAAACCATGACATAAACGTCGTGCTGGAAGAGGATGCCATTGATTATATCATTGAAAAGTTCGTGACATCTGATATGCATTTGGACGAGTTCTACAAAAAACTGAACATCGATTTCGAACATGGCTTGAAGCTGGTGCGGGAAAAAACCGGCAAAAATCGTTTCTTCATCAACCGTGAAGCGTTGCTGAATCCGGAAACCTATATTCGTAACAGTCTCGCCACGGCGTTGAACCTGCCATAGCTCGTTTCCGTCCATAAATGGCCCTTTTACGCAATTCCCCGCCTGCTTCGGGACAGATCGCCGTCAACCGGCGGAATCGTTTTTGCGGTTTACACGAATATGCCTCCGCGCTATGCCGCTGATTTTCTTGAACTTGCGAAAAATTTCACATTTCTGGATCGGAAACTTATCAGGCCCTTTTATGAAACCGCAGATAGGCAATCGCTAACGGCAGAGAGATGCCTGCAACCGAGCCCGCCATGTGCGAGAACCTGAACCACTCCCGGAGCGGATAACCATGATTGGAATATCAAAACTCTACTGCGGAACCGTCGAGCCTTCGGATGCCCTGCGTTATGGCCGCCACTCGTCGCGTCTGCCCTCTCACCTGCTGCAGTTTTCAGAGGACAAGCGACCGGTTGTGGTCTGGAACGTGACACGACGGTGCAATCTTAAATGCGTGCACTGCTATGCCCATGCCGAGGACAAATCCTTTGCGAATGAGCTTTCCACGTTGCAGGGTCGTGACCTCATTGACGATCTGGCCGGTTTCGGCGCTCCTGTGCTGCTGTTTTCCGGCGGCGAACCTCTTGTGCGCAAGGATCTGCCCGAGCTGGCGGAATACGCCGTGAAAAAAGGAATGCGGGCCGTCATTTCCACCAATGGCACCCTGATCACCCCCACCATGGCCCGGACACTCAAAGAGATCGGCCTTTCCTATGTGGGGATCAGCCTGGACGGAATGCAGGAAATCAACGACCGGTTCCGCGGTGTCAAGGGAGCGTTCGCGGCGGCACTGGAAGGCATCCGGAACTGCCAGACGGCCGGAATAAAAGTCGGGCTGCGGTTCACAATCAACAAGTTCAACGTCAACGAAATCCCGGCCATCTTCGATTTGCTGGAAGAGATGGACATCCCGCGCGTCTGCTTCTATCATCTGGTCTACGCCGGCCGCGGCTCGAAACTGGTGGCAGACGATCTGACCCACGAGGAAACTCGCCGGGCGGTCGACCTGATCATTGACCGTACCCGGCAGCTGCACGAGAAGGGCAAACCGAAGGAGGTCCTGACAGTCGACAATCACGCCGACGGCCCCTACCTGTACCTGCGGCTCTTGAAGGAAAACCCGGCCAGGGCCGCTGAGGTTCTCGAGCTGCTCGAGATGAACGAAGGCAACAGCTCCGGCCGCGGCATCGGCTGTGTCAGTTGGGACGGCGAGGTATATGCCGATCAGTTCTGGCGCCATCACAGCTTCGGCAATGTCACCCAGAGGCCGTTTTCCGAGATCTGGACCGACACCTCCGAACCGCTGATGATGCGTCTCAAAGAAAAGAAAAACCATGTCACGGGCCGCTGTGCCGGCTGCCTCTGGCTGGACGTCTGCGGGGGGAATTTCAGGGTACGGGCCGAGGCGGTCACCGGCGACGTGTGGGCCCCGGACCCCGCCTGCTACCTGACCGATGAGGAAATCGCCGATGCGGCCGCTGCCGGCCAGCG
>JARFQH010000269.1 GCA_029287875.1 Desulfobacteraceae bacterium
TGGGTTGATGAGCGAAACCCAACATAGCCTGAAGGGTTTTCAGCACGCATGTCCCTCAACCCAACCTACGTAGCTGGAGGGATTCATGAGCATAGCTTGGCGGGCTCTGATGTGAACTGATTTTCTAAAGTACGATTACCCGATTTTCCCATTTCCCGTACCGCTCCGAAACCGTTCCCACCATAAGCCATTATAATTTTTACAAATTCCGCAATAATTCTCAATTTGTTTAATTTGCATGAAATTTGCAGATTAGGCAAATTCAGTTTCAGTTGATGAAGCAAAATCAGTACCGCAGTCAGACGGGGTCAACCCGGTGCTGGATTCGATTAAAGAGATGCTGTCGGAGTGCTCCGGTTCCCTTTCCTACGGAAGGCTTCCCCCACGCAAGGCGGCGAGCAGGGTAAATGCTCTAACACCTGAAAGCGCACGATGGTGCCACAGGGAAACGTCGCTTCTCTGCTTCCGGCAGCTGCCGACTGTCGCCTCCACGGTTCGGATTCCCGGCAACAAACCCGGAAGCGGAGGTGAAACCATGTATTTGGCCCATTTCAAACTGAAGGAAAAGCCGTTTCAGCTCAACACCGATCCCCGCTTTTTGTGGCTCGGCCGGCAGCATCAGGAGGCGCTGGCGACGCTGCATTACGGAATCCAGGAGAACAAGGGGCTGCTGCTGCTGACCGGCGATATCGGAACCGGTAAAACCGTGCTCATCAGCGCACTTGCCGACCGTCTCGTCGACGACAACCTCGTGGTCGCCAAGCTGCCCGACCCCGGCTTGGTCTGCAACGATTTCTTTTTCCTGGTGTCCCAAAGCTTCGGCGTTCACCACCGGGTGCAAGACAAAGAAACCTTCACGGAAGCATTTGACCACTTCCTGGAACGCACCTGCGAACGGGGGCAAAAGGCCCTGCTCATTGTCGATGAAGCTCAGATCATGAGCACGGAGGTCATAGAAGAGGTTCGGTTGCTGTCCGACATGGAATGCCGGAGCACCAGGCTGCTGAACATCATCCTGGTGGGGCAAATTGTGTTCAATCAGCTGCTTTATAAACCGGAAAACAGGGCCATTCGGGAAAGAATCACCATCAGCTACAACCTCCAACCGCTGACCGAAGCCGAAACCGAGACCTACATTGCCCATCGCCTGAAGATTGCGGGGGCTGAAACAAAGATTTTTACCGATGGCGCCGTCCGTGAAATCCATGCTTTCTCCAACGGCTCTCCGCGACAGATCAATATCATCTGTGATCTCGCCATGTTGCTCGGGTTCGGAAAGAATGCAACGGAAATCGACAGTCGGATGATCACTGCCTGCAAAGAGCGCATGCGCATACCGAATATGTCGGGATCACCGCTGCCCGGCGAGGATCTGCCGGCAAGGGTCGTTTCGCCGTCAAAGACCATCATTTTGGCAGACACTCCCCCTGCTGGCGACCGCCCGACACCACATCCGCCGGGAAGTGAAGCACTTCCCATACCTGCGGTGCCGCCCAAACAGTCCAGCCGCATCGGATTTCACATCCTTCTGGTGCTGCTGATTTTTGTGCCGGGCAGCTATCTTCTATACTTAGACTTGAATCTTGGCCAGTCCCCGGAGAAGCTCTCGGCTCCGAAAACGATTCGGGTGCCCGCCGGGCAAACGGCCCGGAAAGCGGCGGTCTCGTTGGTCCCCCTGCCGCAGCCACCGCCGACTCTGTCTTCCAGCGTGGTGAAAACACCTCCCTCAGAGAAGGTCTCTGAAAAGGCCGCGGCAAAGGAAACGCCCGCAGACGGTGTTGTCGTTTTAAGGCCGGCACCGGAGGCCATGCAAACGCAGAAACAGGCATTGCCGCAGGATGCCGGACCGCCGCTCACGAAAAAGAAAACCGAAATCGCTCCTCCCGAAAAATCCGCAAGTCAAATTGTGGCCGAACAGCCGCCGGAAAAACCAATCCGACCGACGAAATCGCCCACCGCTCCCGCGCTTGCTCCAGCGCCCCTGCAAACGGAGCAGATGCGTGAAGTCAACCGGCCGGCGTCGGAGAGAAAGTCTGCCGGTCCGAAGGTGGCCCCGCAAACATTGCGGATCCCTTCATCCGAAACGCCCGATCCGGCCGACATCGTCAATTGGCTGCTGCAGGAAAAGCGCAAGGGCGGCAACCGACCAAACCCGTGAAGAGAAATCACACGATTCAATCTTGTCAGTTACGATTTTCCACGCGACGTTATGGTCCCTGTATCGGCAGCGGGATTTCGATGCGATTTGTTGCGCCGTCTTGGGCATAGTCGACGACCAGTGCCTTGGGCCTCGTCATATTCGGCAAGAAAGCACTGCCCTCCAGCTCCCCGGCGGGCGCAAGTTCGACATTTTTCAGCATGCGCAACCTGAAGACTCGTCTGGCATGCTTCTTTGTCCCGGCAGACCAGGCCGATGCGGCGCTTGAAAACACGCCGAAGATTGTCCCGCCGTAAGGAATCATCTGTCCCGCCGCAATACCTGCTGCGCTCTGGGCAACATCGCCGGCCAGTTCGGCACCGACATCTGGTGGTGCGGTAATTTGTTCATAGTCCGAGGCCGAATCCACGTAGCGTCCGTCCTGGTTCAACAGTTTGACGTTCTGAATTGTGAGGGCATTCGTATTGAGATTTTCGATTTCGATAACATATTCACGCCAACCGGGATCCTCGACCAAGGTTTCCTTATCGCCCTTCTCGGCAATTCTTATCAGCGCTACGGCCAAGTCGGCCGATTGCACCCGGATGGGGCCTTCAATTGAGTTGACGCTTGGCGCCTTTGACACCTTCGGCCCTGCACAGCCGGCAACAGTCAAGGTCAAGACAAGGAGAGGCAGGAGAAAATAGGAAAGCAGCAGCATAAGTGGTTTGATTTTGATCGTTTTCAACTCGCCTTCTATCCTTATTTCAGAATGAATACGATCAACTCCTTGGGACCGTGCACGCCGAAAGCCAGGGTCATTTCGATGTCGGCGGTCTTGGACGGTCCCGAGATCAGGATCACATTGGTGGGCATCTTTTCCGGCCAGCTCTGCGTCTGGATAATTTCGCAGAAGGAATTGTAGATGGTGGCGGATTCCACCACGGCGATATGAACCGAGGGCACCAGTGACATGAGTCGCGGCTCGGTGGAATCCGGCCAGAGCACCACCGCACCGGTTTCGGCGATGGCTCCGACGGTGGTGGTAATCGCGGCATCGGTCTGAAAAAGCGTCTCTTTGAAGGACTCGATGTCGCCTTCGTAGACAACCAGCTCGGGCAGCCCTTCGGAATCGTTCTGCCAGGCCTTTTCCAACTCCGGTCCGAGGGCGGTTTCGGGGGCGTAAAGCAGCGTCTTGAGCTTCCGCTGTCTGAGAACCGATTTGACGACTGTCGGCCAGTCTTTTTTCGAGACCACGTGGACTTCCGTTTTTACGGCTTCCATCAAAGACTTCAGGCGATCGATTTTTTCCTGCGGGCCGTAAGTTGCGATGGGCAGGCAGGCCGTTGCCGGCGCTTCGCCGCCGTCGCCTGCGGCCGCACGTATGTTAGACATTATTCGATCTCTGGCGGCGCTACTCACGGTTCACCCCTCTTTCCTCAACCCTCTGATGAAGGGATTTGGCGGCGAATTTCGGTTTCGATCGCACGCTCGTCCAGGCCTTGAGCGGGCCGACCTTCGGAAGTAGACCGCCCAGAAGACCCAACATTCTTGAATTGAGCGAATTCAACCAAGGCTTGGTGTTCATTTTGGCCCACGATTTCCAGGCGGTCGACTCCAGGAAATTGGCCTTGTAGCCGTGGCCCTTGACGGTTGCGGAAGAATCTTTGGCGTAGCTTTCGGTGCGCATCCTGCGGATCAGACGCGGAATCGGAATCATTACCGGGCACACTTCTTCGCAGGCGTTGCACAAGGTGGAGGCTGTGGCCAGTTCGCCGGCGGCATCCAGCCCCTCGATTTGGGGAGTCAGTATTTCCCCGATAGGTCCCGGGTAGACGAATCCGTAAGCGTGGCCGCCCAAACGGGTGTAGACCGGGCAGTGATTGAGGCAGGTCCCACAGCGGATGCAGTAAAGAGTCTGGCGCAGCTCGGCATCGGCCAGGATTTTAGAGCGACCGTTGTCCAGCAGTACCAGGTGAACTTCCTTGGGACCGTCCTTCTCGCCCGGTTTGCGTGGGGAGGTGATCATGTTGACATAGGTGGTGATCAGCTGCCCCGTGGCCGACCCGGTCAGCAAGCGCAGCAGCGGCGGGACTTCCTCCATTCGTTCAACCATTTTTTCGATCCCCATTACGGCAACGTGCACCGGCGGCACCGTTGTACACATGCGGCCGTTGCCTTCGTTTTCCACCAGGCAGAGGGTGCCGGTTTCGGCCACGGCAAAGTTGACACCGCTCAAGCCGATCTGGCCTTCGAAAAATTTCTGACGCAGGTTTTTTCTGGCGATGCTGTTGAGCTCCTCCACCACTTCGGTGTAGGGCGCACCGGGAATCTTCTCGTGAAAGGTTTTGGCGATCTGATCCTTGTTCTTGTGCACGGCCGGCACGATGATGTGGGAAGGGGGTTCGCCGTCCAACTGGATGATGAATTCACCCAGATCGGTCTCGATGGCTTCGATGCCTTTTTTTTGCAGGTATTGATTGAGGTGCATCTCCTCGGACACCATCGATTTGCCCTTCAACAACCGCGAAGCGCCGTGCTGTTTCATGATGTCGAGGACAATCCGGCAGGCCGCGTCGGTGGTCTCGGCCCAGTGAACCTGGATGCCGTTTTGGACGCACTTTTCTTCCAGCTGATCCAGAAGCTGCGGCAACCGGTCAAGGGCCCTTTTCTTGATGGCGTTGCAGAGAATTCGGAGTCGTTGAAGTTCGTCGTCATCTGCAAAGACGTTGAGCCGTTTGGCTTTCAGGCCGTCCATGGCCGACTTTAGATTGGCGCGCAGCTGGCGGTCCCCAAGGGCTTTGGAGATGTTTTTTTTGAAGTTGAAGGCTGTCTGTTCAATCATGGGTTCTCTCCCATATGAATTCGGCAATATGTCTCCCCTCCACCGGCAGCTTTAGTTTTTCGGCTGCCCCGGTGATGTGGAGCAGGCAGGCGCAATCTCCCGAGACGACCACCGGCGCCCCGGTGGCCTGGATGTCGTCGATCTTGTCACGCACCATGCTGCCGGATATTTCCGGATGTTTAACGGAAAAGGTGCCGCCGAAACCGCAGCACTCTTTTTCGTTCTGCAGTTCGACCAGTTCGACATTTTTCAGCTGCCGCAGAAGCGATTTGGAATCCTCGATGACGCCCATCTCCCGCAGCGCATGGCAGGAGGAGTGCCAGGTCACTTGCATGGGGGCTCCGCGGTCCTCGAGTTTTACCTGCAGTACGCGGGTCAAAAATTCCGTCAGCTCGAAAACCCGCCCGGCAAATTTTTCGGCGACCGCCTGAAGTTCGGTCCCCTCGAAAAGTTCCGGGTAATGGCATCTCATCATCCCGGCACAGGAGCCGGAAGGAACGACGATGGGATAATCCCGGTGAAAAACACGGATCTGTTCCCGGGCCACTTGCCGGGCTTCATCCGGGAAACCGGAATTGAAGGCCGGTTGCCCGCAACAGGACTGGTCTTTGGGGAAAACGACTTCCAGGCCTTCCCTTTCCAGAAGCTGAATGGCCGCCATGCCCGCATCGGGGTAAATCAGATCGATGACGCAGGTGCCGAAAAAATAAACTTTCTGCGGTTTGGGGGGGTACTGCCTTTTTTCTTGCATCATGATGGTTCCGTTCGAAATTAGGAATATAGCTCTTTGGTTCTTTTTTTAAAAACATGGAATATTTTGTCGACCTTACCGCTTGTAAGCAATCTACTGCTGTGTAGGATCTGCTCCATTAACACCGGATATCCATCTGTTTTAATGATTATAATTATGTATAATAATCATTGTTTCCGGTATTTGCACACTCCTCCTCTACTATTCCCATCTTAGCGGTGAATTCAGCCGGTGATCTTGACCGACATGCTGCCCTGTAATTGGCTCCAACTGATGTCCCGCAACGCAATAGTTGTCGGCCGATGACGTCCGCTGTTTTCCCTTTTGGCAACGCCTCGCATAGCCGGATCACGCGCAAGGCAAACCGCTTCGTCCGTTCTTTCAAATCATTTTTCATTGCGTACCCCCCATTCCGCATTCCCCATTCCGCATTCCGAACTTTCCATTCCAAACTTTTTCATTGCGACTCTAAAATTCACCGGTGTCACGGAAAATGGTTGCTGATGGCATCCCCGCAGACATCGCGGCCGTCCTCGGGAAGCTTGTTCAAAATGATCCACTGAATCGGCACGACAATGTAAGCGGTGAGGACACGGATCGCGGTTCCGATCAGGCCACCGGGAGCAAGCCCGACATCGAAATCCGAAAACTTTCCTCTGGCCTCTATTGGCGTGGCCAGGCTTATGAACTGCGGCCGCTTTGGCGTGGGGGTTAGCTTCAGATAGACGGTTTGTTGTTTGAAATCGACATGGGCGCTTCCCCGGACCCGTATTTTCGACGTATCGATCACGATCGATTTTTCCTTCATGATGCCGTCAGCCATGACCAGATCGGCATCGATGCAGTTGATTTTCGACGCGTTATCGGGGTTGAGCACCGATAGGGTGGCCGTCAGGAGATTGGCGGCCCAGAAGTCGAAAACCCTTGCCCGGATGTTTTCGGGCTGAATCGACACGGCGACACGACCGTTTGCCTGAGCCAGAAGAGCGTTCCTCGAATCTGCCGTGGATTCCAGATCGATGACCAGGCTGACCCGGCCGCCGTTTTCGGTATTCGGATCTTTCAGCCGCAACAGCGGTCCGTAGTCCAACTGGTGGATTTCCACTTTCAACGTCCCTTGGACACCGCCGTTTATACGGCTCAGGTCTAAGGTGCCATTCACGTCACCTCCCGGAATCGACAACACAAGTGGTGAAACGCTGATTTGGTTTGCCTTTCGGGTCATCCGCAACTTTCCGCTTCCCAGTCGATTCGTCCCAGCGAGCACCTCTGCGACAGTAATGGAAACGTGGGCGTCCACCGGGCTGGCTGACGACGGGTCAAGCAGTTGACGGAGCCGCCTCTGGTGTTCGTTATCGGCCGAACGGCCCGGCTGGCGACCTGCGGTCGCGGGTCGTCCCTCACCGAGCGCAGAAGATTTCCGCTCAAAGTCCGTCAGCTGAAGGGTCGTCGCCTCGATATTTGCCGTCACCTTGGGGCGTGGGCCTACGGTTTCGATGTAAAGCTGGCCCAGAAATCGGCTGTCGCCGATGGAAACGGTTGCGTCTGAAAGGGAATATCCCTCCGGTCGAGCGCTTATGACTCCGGTCATCTGGTAAGGTCCCCACGGTGGCAGTGAAACGTTCAACAGCGGCTCCAGGCTGTCCAGCCGGTCACCGCTCACGGACAGTCGATGCGTCAGTCCTCTTTTTCTCAGCGGAAAAACCATGCGACCGGCGAGCGCAAGGCGGGTGCCGGCCGTCTCGGTCTCGAGCTGGTAGGGAAGTCCGTCGCCCAGAGCATCATTGGGGCGCTTCTTTTGTATTTCCAACCGCATGGTCAACGGCGTATCCTGGATATGCCCCCCAACGTCCAGGTGAAACGGATCGCCAGGCTTGTCCGAAAACTCGGCGCTATCGATTCCGATGGCAACGGCGGCACCGGTATTCGCATTCGTTAGCACCCATTGCCCCTGTTGTACGCGAACGGATATCTCCCGCTGGACAATCAGTTCGGCGAGCCTTCTGCCGCTGGTGGTCACAATGACGTCGAAACTTCCGGCTCCGGCGTCTATTCCATCGGCCACGCCGAAAGCCTCGAGCAGCTGACCGAGATCCAATCGGTTCGCGGAAAACCGCAGACCCAGCACCGGCGGTTGCCGGACGAGATCTAAGAAAGCATCTCCGTTGAACGCGCTCTCCTCAAGAGCGAACTGAAAACGAGACGCGGTTGTTCGATCACGACGGATGGTCGCCTTGAGCGAACAGCCATCATAGGAGAGTTTTTCGGTCAAAACACGACGGACGTACAGGTTGAGATCCATTTCGGGCAGATGGAAATCCTTGGGGAATATCATCGTATCCAGAATGCGGGCGAAATCTCTTTCGGCCGGGTTTGGCTGCTTTGACGCGGTCGCTGATCGGTCACCGGCATCGGGTAGAAAAAACAGTGTTTTTAGTTGCGCCACATCCATAGTGTCTGAGTGAACCGACAGAAAGGTCTTTGGCTGTTGGATCGCGGATAGTTTCCCGCCGATCGACCCCTTCAGGGTCGAATTCCCCAGGGTGAGTTTACGGACCTCGAGATGCCACCGGTTTCGATGCAGAGAGCCGGCAGCATCCATGGCATAGGGCATCGTCGCCGAAGGTGAGATCCCGGTCCAGGCGGCCAACGCCCCGATTCGATCGCCGGACAGGCGGATCGATAGTTCGGGACCGACGGTGTCGCCCAGGGGGGAAAAGATTCCCGTCAGATTCAAATGTGCACCCGAACCAACGAATCGGAGATCGACCGGCCATCGGGATTTCTCTAAAATGTTCCTCATCCCGCCACCGGTGACATTCAGTGAAAAGGACTCGCCGAGCAGTTTGCCGGTGAAGACTCCTTGCATGTCGCCGCCCGCAGGCAATGCCACCGTTGCCGAGTTCAGAACAACCCGCATCGGTCGACTCGCCGATTTGCCGTCAATCGACAGGTCCACGTTGCGGATGTCAAGCCTCGCATCCAGATTTTTCAGCAGCGCGAACAGGCTCGCACCGGATGCCGATGCCGACAGCTTCAGTCCGTCCAGTCGCCCGGTCACGCCCGCCCCGCCGTACCACTCACCAGCCACGCGCCCGAGGTCGGTTTTGTCTGCAGCCAGATCAACGGAGAACTTCATCGTTTCTTCCTGCCGGTACAAGATGGTCTCGCCGCCGACGGTTGTTCCGAGAACGTTCAGGGATACGGGAAGGTGTAAGCGCCCATCGCCAAACACAAGACGAGCGGTGGCGTTACGAAGATCGCCGGGAACACCCACGATTTGTTTGATGGCGATGAGTACATCGACATCGAGGCTGGAAACGGTTTCGGACAGAAACAATTCATTGCCTCCGTCCAAAAGGGTCTCGTTCACCGGTTTCCGTTTCAGCCCGTCGGTGGGGTCCACGGTACGGATCAGCGGCTCGAGGTCAAGCACCGCCACGTTCACGGCTCCGGTAAGGCGCCTGCGCCGGCCGGTCGCATTCCATTCGCAATCTCCGGTGAACCGTGTGGTTCCAAGCTTTCCGTCCAGGGCGGACACGCGCACAAGCGAATCGCCAAGGGCAAGTTGGAAAGCGATGCGGTAGTCCTCGAATGCGTCAACGTCGGCCCCCAACAGGGCTTCCAGCTGGGGGTCCACCCGTCCGGAAAGCCGAACGTCGAAGGCCGCACCCCGTTCCATCGGATAGATTTGCCCCCCCACGACGAGTTCGGCACCGGCGCCGCGAGCTGAAAGCCCGAGGGGCCAGGAGGCGGAGCGTGCCAACAACGCGGTGAGGCTGTTTCCCTCAATGGCCAAATCCCAGGGTATATTTCTGTAAGTACCCTTCACGGAGAGCTTGAGGCCGTCCTTATCTGTGGCCGAGCCGGAGATTTCAGAGAAAACGACGGTATGGACCGGCTCCTTCCGGCCAATGGCAACCGCTGCGTCGCGAAGATCGATCCGGTTCACCTCTATCATCCGAATCGGCGGCTTCTTCGTGGGGGCTTCGACATCGCGGTCCTGACGGGTCTGTTTTTCCGCTTCGTTTCCGGACCCGGCGCGGGAACCATCTGATCCATTCAATTCTATGACAAGTCCCCGGGCGACGACTTCCTTGATGCGAAGCTCCCGCTTCAGCAGCGGCATCATCGCGACGCCAATTTTAAAATGCGCCAGGCGCAGCATCTCGGGGAACGCTTCGCCGGAGGGGCGCCACAGCCGAAGCCTTCGAATTTCCACGGCCGGCCACCGTCCGAGAATCAAATGCAGTTCTCCATCGATAGCGACGCCGACACCGAGCGTCTCCTGCGCCATCGCCGCGATGTCGTCTTTAAACGGCGACAGGTTGAGAGGAACGTTCAGAGCAAAGACGACGATAACGGCACAAACCAGGGCAACAGCCGCTGCAGCGACAATGCGCATGGTTTTGCGTAGAAGCCCCGTACCGTTATGATCATCAGCGTTCGTCATCCCCAACTCCTTCCGCCTCGAGGGTGCCCCCCATCGTCTCCGTGCACCACATCATCTTCACGCGCCATATCGGTCCGCAGGCTGTCGGGCTTTTCTTGATATTGCTAATAAATTCAATAACTTTTTTTATCGTTTTTTACGATAAAGAT
>JARFQH010000291.1 GCA_029287875.1 Desulfobacteraceae bacterium
ATCGTGGAGGTCGCTCCCCGGGATGGGCTGCAGAATGAAACAATAACGGTCCCGACAGAGGTCAAAGGCCAATTCGTCGATGCGCTCTCTGATACAGGTGTCAGTGAGATAGAGGTCAGCGCGTTCGTTTCTCCAAAATGGGTGCCGCAACTGGGGGATGCGGAGGATCTTTTTCAAAGAATCATCCGCAAAGGCGGCGTAATCTATTCGGCCCTTGTACCCAATGAAAAAGGGCTCGACCGTGCCATTCAATCCGGGGTGGACAAGGTTTCCGTGTTTACCGCCGTCAGTGAAACCTTCAATCGGAAGAACATCAACACAAGTGTCGAAGGGTCGATCCGGCGATTCAAGCCGCTCGTTCAACGCGCCGTCAACGTGGGGTTGCCGGTAAGGGGATATGTTTCGACCGCCTTCTGGTGTGCCTTCGAGGGCAAGATTGCGCCAAATGCCGCTGTCAGCGTTGTAGAACGGCTTTTTGAGATCGGTGTTGACGAGGTCTCTATTTCCGACACCATCGGTAAGGCCTCACCCCAGGAGGTTGAGACCCTTCTTGAACACCTTTTACCGATCATTCCTCCGGAACGGGTTGCCATGCATTTTCACGACACCTATGGCAACGGTGTGGCCAATGTGTTGGCATCGCGGGCCTTTGGAATCGGTATTTTTGATGCCAGTGCAGGGGGGCTGGGTGGGTGCCCCTTTGCACCGGGTGCCACGGGTAACGTGAGCACGGAATCCGTCGTTAGTGCATTAGAGGCGCGGGGGGAGGTCACGGGCGTGGATTTGTTAAAATTAATGCGCGCCGGACGCGTACTGGATCCCTATCTGGCACCCAAACGGCAAACCATGCCCCCCGCCGACTCTCTCGCCTGCACTCTGTGCGAGTTCGCCAGAGGTGACGATTGCTGTGAATGGGATGAGGCTGGGCCGGCAACCAATGATTAGAAAGAATGGGGGAGGGTGAAAGCACCATTTTTGTATACGCAGCCAATTGCCCTTCTCATCACGTCCGCCAGCTAACCGAACCTGGCACTCGATGGAAGGAGTGGTTTGATGGAAACATTCACAGAGTATGACCTTGGAGACTTTTACGACGAACTGATCGAATCTGACGGCCGCCCGCGACCTGGTGCCCGGTTGCTGGTGGACAAGATCGAATCACTGCCGGCCGGTGACCTGGCCATTCGCCAGAAGGCGGCCGAGGCCATGCTGCTAAAAATGGGCATCACCTTCAATGTGTACGGGCGCGACGAGGGTACCGAAAAAATCATGCCTTTCGACATCATCCCCCGCATCGTCTCGAACAAAGACTGGGAGCAGATCGAGGGCGGGCTCAAGCAGCGCATATTCGCCCTTAACGCCTTCATCCAGGACATTTATAACGACAAGAAGATCTTGAAAGACAAGGTGGTTCCCGAAGACCTGATTTATACCAGCCGCACCTACCGCAAAGAGTGCGAGGGGTTCACGCCGCCGCGTGGGATATGGTGCCATGTGACCGGTACCGATCTGGTGCGCGATCGCGACGGGCGATTTTACGTGCTGGAAGACAACCTGCGCTGCCCTTCGGGCGTCTCGTACGTGCTGGAGAACCGCCAGGTGCTCAAGCGAACGTTTCCCCAGGTCTTCGATGCCTCCCGGGTGCGGCCGGTAGACGATTATCCCTCCAAGCTGTTGGAGATGCTCGGGTTTCTTGCCCCGGACAACGTCCATTCACCAACCATCGGCGTGCTGACCCCTGGTATTTACAACAGCGCTTACTTCGAGCACTCCTTCCTCTCCCAGCAGATGGGGGTGGAGTTGGTGGAGGGCCAGGACCTCGTGGTGTCAGACGGTTTCGTGCACATGCTGACCACCAAAGGCCTCAAACGGGTGGACGTCCTCTACCGGCGCATCGACGACGATTTCATCGACCCCGAAGTATTTCGCCCCGATTCCATGCTGGGGGTCAAGGGACTCATCAGGGTCTACAAGGAAGGCAAAATTGCCATGGCCAATGCACCGGGCACCGGCATCGCCGACGACAAGGTGATATACGCTTATGTGCCTGATATCATCAAGTACTACACCGGCAAAGCGGCAATTCTGCCCAACGTGCCCACCTACATTTGCCGTGATGACCAGGACAGGGCCTATGTGCTGGCACACCTGGATCAACTGGTTGTCAAAGCCGCCAATGAATCCGGCGGCTACGGCATGCTGGTGGGGCCCCACGCCAGTGAAGCCGAGCGAGCGGCTTTTGCCGAGAAGATCAAGGCCGAACCGCGCAACTATATGGCCCAGCCCACCATATCGCTTTCCCGGGTACCTACGATCGTGGGCGACCGTATTGAGGGGCGCCACGTGGATCTGAGGCCCTATGTGCTCTTCGGCGAAGAGATCTATGTGCAACCGGGCGGTCTGACCCGGGTGGCGCTGACCAAAGGCTCCCTGGTGGTCAACTCCTCACAAGGCGGCGGTAGCAAGGATACGTGGGTGCTTTAGCGCAGTATGATATATGCTGAATCTGGCCACTAGAAGCTGCAACCCGAAGCAACTTTACGGGAATGCCAGATGACTTATATCAACTGCCAATGGGAAAATCGGGCCGCTTTTATATTGACCCCCATGCTTCAGTTGTCATATAGCCGAGACCTGTTTTAGCCGACTTTAGTCCTTTGTATCAGAGGAGGAAAATAGATGCTCAGCCGTGTGGCCAACTCAATTTACTGGATGTGCCGCTATATCGAACGGGCGGAAAATGTTGCCCGTTTTATCAGCGTCAACCTCAACCTGTTGCTGGATATGCCGTCGGAAAAGAGCAAACACTGGGAACCGTTGATCATGATTACCGGCGATCAGGAACGGTTCGAAAAGAGTTATCCAGGTTACATCCAGGACTCGGTGATTCATTTTCTGACCTTTGACCGGCAATACCCCAACTCGATCTTGAGTTGCCTTGCCGCAGCCCGTGAAAATGGCCGATCCATTCGCGAGATTATCTCATCGGAGATGTGGGAGCATTTAAATAATTTCTACCTGGAACTGTCCGACAAACAAAACCGGACCATGGCTTTGGAAAACCCGCACAGTTTTTTCAAGATTATCCAGATGCGCAGCCACTTGTTCACCGGCCTGATGGATTGCACCATGAGCCATGGCGAAGCCTGGAATTTTGCCCGCATCGGCATGATGCTTGAGCGGGCGGATAAAACCTCCCGAATCCTGGATGTCAAGTACTTCATGTTGCTGCCCCAGGCAGACATGATTAACTCCCCCATCGATAACATCCAGTGGACGGCAGTTCTTAAATCGGCCAGCGCTTTTGAAATGTTTAGAAAAGCGCATCACCACATCACGCCGCGCAGTGTGGCCGGGTTTCTGATTTTCAACAGCCTGTTTCCGCGCTCCATTCGCCATTGCATCACCAAAGCCCAGGTCTGCCTGCACCGCATCAGCGGCTCGCCGCCCGGATCGGCCACCAACCTTGCCGAAAAACGGATAGGCCGTCTCAAGGCTGATTTGGAATACACCGATATCGACGAGGTGATTGACGGCGGCATGCACGAATTTCTGGATAGGCTGCAAACCCGTCTTAACCAAGTGGATGCGGGGATTGGCACCACATTTTTCAACCTCAACCCCCTGACCGAAAGCACCGTCAGTGAGCAGTAGCCGAAAGTCCTTTCATTTTTCCCGAAGGACTTTATAGAAAGGAACGCCCGTGGGAATCCATGTTGCTCTGAACCATAAAACGTCATACCGTTATGACCGACGAATCTCTCTGTCACCCCAAGTGGTTCGGTTAAGGCCGGCACCCCATTGCCGGACACCGATTCTGAGCTACTCCATGACGGTGAGGCCCAAGAGCCATTTTATCAACTGGCAGCAGGATCCTTTCAGTAACTACCTGGCCCGACTCGTGTTTCCGGATAAAACCACCGAATTTCAGGTGGAAATCGATCTGGTGACAGAGATGATTATCATCAACCCCTTTGATTTTTTTCTGGAACCCGCGGCCGAAAATTTTCCCTTCACCTATACACCGAAGCTCAAAGCGGAACTGGGACCTTATCTGAGCAAAGAAGCGGCAGGCGAGGAACTCAAAGCCTACCTGGCCCTGATCGACCGCCACCCCAAGCCGACCAACGATTTTTTGGTGGATCTCAACCGGCAGCTAAGCCGCGATATCCGTTATCTGATTCGCATGGAACCCAACGTGCAAAGCTGCGAACAGACGTTGCGCCTGGGCAGCGGATCCTGCCGGGACTCGGCCTGGCTGCTGGTCAATATTCTGCGTCATCTGGGGCTCGCAG